>NZ_AP025145.1:1500000-1800000 GCF_019977755.1 Vibrio penaeicida
CAATTCACTATCAATTCCACCTACCAAATAGAAACCACTGAAACGCATCCGTCGGTAGTATACGACAGCTTGTTCCATGGTATTCGATCTGTGTATCAATGTTACCCTTCTGTGTGTGCAAAATAGCTGCTCTCACCTTCCTCGGGGAACTCTGGCTATACTGAATGACTGTTTTGTGCCATTGAACCCCAATTAAAAATCAATCTAAACCCTATGCCCCTATACCCAAGTAACCTCAAAATGCTTGGGTATAGATACAAGGGGCTTAGCAAAGTAAAAACGAACGACGTAACTCGTCCATCTTCAATCTTCAATCTTCAATCTTCAATCTTCAATAATTTACCAATTTTCAATAACCTATCAAATTTTGTAGTTTATAATTTCTCATCACCTTTGTAATATCCCTTCCGAAACACCCCTAGTGTTGTGGGGTACAAAGGATATTACATGCATTTATCAAAACGTCATTTTGCTCTATTTTCTACAATAGCGATTACCGCAGGCTGTTCATCGACTCTCAATTTAGAAAACCAACATTCAAAATTGGCTATGGAGAGCTACATTTCCAGCTACGGATCCAAGCTCGGAAAAGCGTGGGCTTTTAAAGGGGAAGCCTATGTTCTGAAAGAGGGTCGACCTTTATTTCATGTAAATACCGAATCAAACAAGCCAGAAAATTATCTTATTGGATCAATAACTAAATCACTGACTGCCGTGACCATTTTGAAGCTTACGGACGAATATCAAATTGATGTTGATGCACCCATTGGTGACTACTGGACGACGTTACCGGAAAAATTCAAACCCTTAACGGTGACTCAGTTGCTCAGCCACACTTCAGGGCTGGGTGATATCCCAAGCCTATATGAAGAAAACGCAAGCAGTGAACCACAAGAAGTGTTCAAATCAATTGCCGCTTCACCTATTTATTTCGAACCAGGCAGTTATTACCAGTATTCTAATGCTGCTTACTATTTACTTGGTCTGTTCATTGAGGAAGTATCGGGTAAACCTTGGTTGGAATATATGGCTGAAAGCGTCCTAACCCCTGCTGGTTTGGATTCTATCGGCTTTTCCTCACCTTCTGTTATGGGCTGGACTCGCTTCGATAACCACTTGAAGCCCGCGAGTGAACCCTCTGTCGATATAGGTCAAGCAGCAGGTGCATTGCGCTCATCCAGCTCAGACCTTACAAAATTTGCATACCAATTGACTCAATCAGATATTGTTACGCCGCAACAGTTCGAGTACCTGACGATGGACCACGTCGGCATTACTGAGGTTCAGCACGGCGCTGGATTCAGCATTCAAGACATTACAGGAATCAAAACCGTAGGGCATGGTGGAAAAATCCAAGGATTTACAAGCCGATTGCAGTTTGACTTAGGCGGAAAGTGCATTGCGGTTGTTCTTTCAAACAACGAGCGTTTTAGTGCATCTAAAGTAGCAAAAGACTTGACCGAAATCTGTTTAACGGGCGAAAGCGTACCACCCGCGCAAGAACCGACTATTGTCGCCCCGAGCGACGCTCTAGTTAAAAGCATTGAGGGGAGTTATACCCTATCACCTTTGCCACAAGAAATTGTCGACCTACTTGGTGAAGAGTTGGTGAACCAAATATCCAAAATCTCACTCGCGCCGAAAGGAAAAGGGATTGAGTTGTCTAACGATGCCGGCGCACAACCGCCAGCGCTACTATTGGTAACAGACAAGAATGAACTTATCGAGTTCGACCATGGTATATCGATCAAAAGCCAAGATAATTTTGAAAACTTTATTCTTTCACAAGGTGGATTGGCAGTAGAGTATAAGAAAAATGAGAACCGTAAATAGCAGGCTAAGCTAAGTAGACTAAGTCATCTTGTTAGAATGAAAATACAAAAATAAAAAGAGAGGCTGTTTTCACCAGCCTCTCTTTCAAAGGTTTCTAAGGACAACCACTTAGTGGACAGATTTCAATCCAGCGTAAATCTTCAGAGTTACCCCATAGATGACAGGTTCCTAGCCCTCTTACGTTCGCCAGCGTTTTATCAGCTGCAAACGCAGTTAGAACAAGAGAGGCGTGCACACTATCTTTGTGAACAGAAAAGCGGCCAGTCGTCGCGCAAGCAGGGCGATTAGATTCTGAGTTACCGGCGATATTAAACAAGATTGCATCATTAACCGACGCAATATGAACAATCTTTCCACCTTGGCTGTTTCCAACCGCGAACACTGAAGAACTAAACAATAAACCAAACAAGACTAATAAATATTTATTCATTTCCATTTTCCCAATTGACGTTAATTTTAACCGGCTGGATCAAACTGAGTAACTATGCAGTACCCTGTCCCATTTTCCCGACCAGCGACATAAACGGTTCCTGATGTTTTACCTGCTGCCCATGCTGTTAACACAACAGAAGTAATTGCCGTATGTTCCTGCTTTATCTTCATCCAGCCATAGGGGGAACCCGCGCATTTCGAAGGTAACCCTGAATCCATCATAATCATAATGCCTGAAGTCACAGCGGTAAGGTTACTGATTTTGCCCGATTTGTAATAATCGGAAGCAAATGCGCCAAACGGCAAAAACAATAGAACGAGCCAAGCCAACTTTTTCATAAATACCCTTATTAATGTGTAATGTATCTAACCAACTCGGTGAACACGAATATACCCGTGAGCACAATCTCCCCTCGCATCAAACCCTATATTCACTTTCTCTTTTGATGCATAAGCCGTTAATAATCGAGAAAGTAACATTTGCCTTCTATCACTCGGTACCGTATCCGGAATAACAAAATAATTAGGTTTACAAGTTGGGTGAGATTTAGGTTGATTCTCTAACGTTAAATATATGTAGTCACCATCCGTATATACAAAAACACCTTTAAGAACACCAGTCATATTCGAGTTATAATGCGCAAAAGCTGTTCCGCTCGCAAATATCAATAATACCGATTGCAATACAATGAATATCCATTTCTTCATAATTTACCTACTATTTAAAAATACGTTTGTTGAAGTGCAATAAATGCCCCTTCGCCACTGCCATCTTCAGAGTGAATTCGGACCTTTTTACCCGAAATCTGCGCAGCCATAGCAACACTTAACACTTTATCGATAAACTCAGGGCTATGGCGGCTGAATGTAAAGCGGGCAATGCCATTACAATCTTTGTTTAGGTGGGTAGCGCTATCATTGAAATAAATACGAAGAGATTTGTCTGTTTTAAGATCGTAAACCTTGACCCCTTTTAACGTACCAAAACCGATATCTTTTGCATTAACAACAGGCGCTAGAAAAATTAACGCCAATAAAATTATTGGCATTATTTTCATAATTTTCACTCTTTAAATTTAAGAAAGTTAATTAATTCTAATCATTAGTTCTTATTGAGAAAAATGTTTATTACTTTGGATAAACAAATATCCCTTCAATTGAACAACTCCACCACCCTGTATGGTTTGTATTTTCATAGCGGATGACTCCCTTAAAGCTTTTCGTAGTCATCATGGTCAGTAATAACGAGTAGTACTCTTTGTAATTTGGGTTACTTTTACTGAGCCGACCGCCCTTGCCACCGTGACAACCTGGCATTGCACCTGCTTGAAATTCAATATACAACCCATCACCTTTATCGTGATGAAACCCAACTGGATATAGAGTTTCAATTTCAGGCCCAGTTTTTACTTGTGCTTGAGCCGTAAAAGCACACGCAACCAAAGCCGTTGCGAGTATTCTCTTTTTCATTGTCTATCCTTGAATGAAAGAGGCTTGCTTTCACAAGCCTCTTTTCCTTCTATTGGTTGCCTAACACGTGTTCCAGATCGAACACGGGAGGATTGGCGAGGACTTCCTCACGGGTTGGACCTTCGCCTTTGATGACCCATTCAGGGATATAGTCACTTTGAAAGGAGACCGTTTTCCCTGTGTGTCGGTAATGTACCGCAAGAAATGCCATGATGTGATGATGGATGTATGCCTCTGAGCCAAATAAATCGAGAGACTCATCACCTTTTTTCTGACCAGGTTGAGGTGCAAAGTAGGCATAGTATTCGTAATTTGCCTCCATAGCTGCTTTGACTGTGGTATCCAGATCCGTTTTGTCGTAACCCCAAGAGTGCGCAACAATGCTGTAAAGCGGCATAAATAGAAACTGGTAATAGCGCTCTACAAATTCTTCAGATTTCGATTCAATCACACCCATTTGCAAATACGGATACAAATTATCCATCAAAGCATCGCGAACGCTTTTATCTTGCTCGTTTGCGAAATACGCCTTAAACAAGTCAAAAAAAGCTTCACACACCTCGGGGACCGGAGACGTCATTGCACTCTTAAAGTCGGAAAAAGCAAAGTCTAAGATCTCCTTCTTACCTTCTTCAAAGCCAAGTAAGGTGTTTAGGCATAATCCTGTTAAATAAAACTCTAAGTTTATAAGCGAGTCCTCTCCAGCCAATAACGTAAGTTCTCGTCCCATATTGCTCACAGTAACTTCCTGCTCGGCACGCCGATGTATGCGCAACACCATTTGGTAGCATTCCGCAACATAAGTTAGAAGATACTGGCAGTGGTAATCAGAAATACCTAAAATAAGAGAATTTGCCCAAGAACCACGCTGACCACAGTCGCATTTAACGGCGTTTTGATACAAAGCGGAAGTGAATGTTTGGTGGAAAAACTCATCTATGTCATGTAATTCATCGCACAAATCCTCTACTTTTGAATTATTCCAGCCTTTGGATTCAAGATGTCGCTTGTAATGATTTTGGTTAAAATCAATCATATTGTCGGTACCTCAATTCCATCTTGCTTATATGCCGTAATTGTCAGTTTTCCTAGATTACCACTGCTGTCAATACGCTGATGCACCACCTTGTATTCCAGCCTCCCAGTTCTGACAGCATTTTTTATTGCTCTCATTGTCCTTTTAAGCGCAGGGTCTTGTGTTTCTTGGTATCGCTTGGCCATATGGGTAAGCATGCTATTTGTATAATCGCTATGCCCCTGCTCAAAGCGCTCATCACCAACCTTGTGAGAGGATTTACTTGGCGTTGCATTTACCCCAGCTTTTGCCTCCACTATCGTGACTTTGCCGTTGCCGTCGACATAAACTTGGTCGAACTGGTAGTTCCCTCCATTTTTCTGCCCTGTTGCTACAGTGGCTAGTGGTCTACCCCAACCTTTGTCTGAAGCGACCTGCTCTGCCGCTGCTTCACCAATTTGAGAGGCATAGAACTTCGCTTTCGCCGCTTCGTTGACTGGGTTGGCACCATTTAGTGTATTAGTATCCGTTGTTTCAGAAAGGGCTTTCGCTTTGTTTCTTTCTTCTAGAAGTTCGCCAACCGTCATGGTACGTGTCTTGTCGTTTAACGGTCCATTGTCGATATTTTTATACACCTCAAACTCGCGAGATTTGCTATTTAATACACTGGCATCAATGTTAATAGTTTCAGGATCACCGATCGTAGCCCCTTTCTGCGGCACAATGTTGTCTCTAGTGACAAAATTATTACAGGTTGGGTGATAATTTTGCTGTTCACAGAGTTCTTTATATCGCTCTGGATGCATTTGGGAATTTGGAGTATTTTGTTGATATTCCCTGTAAGAATCCCACTCCGTATCCGACATACCTTTTGGTTTAACGATATTGTTTCCATTGACCTCGATTGGTTCATGGACGGCTTTACCTGTAGGTTCCACTTTTCCAGTTTGCGGATTCTCAGCAAAGCTAAGTTTGAGCTCATCAATATGATGCGCCAGATCGGGGTAATCCTCCTTCAGTTTGTCGGATACTTTATCGGCAAGTTTTGCAAATGGAATCTTTTTACCCGCTACGTTAAGCCCTAGCTCAATGGCTAGATCTAGGAGAAGATCATATGGGTTAAGTTTCTCCGCACCTTTGTAAATTCTGTAGAATTTCTTGAGGGTTTGCCCTACTTCGTAGGCTGTCAGTGCTGCATTGGCTAGTAATGCGGCTTTTATCAAGAATGGGATCAAGAAGAAAGCGTTATTCTGCGCGGCATTTCCGCCCGCTTGCGCCCCAATATTGGGATCACCACCAGCGGCAAACACTGTGATTCCAGCAACAAGCTTCGAAATATTGACCCCTTGTTTACGAAGGTCTTCCAGTTCAGCTTGTTTGCGCTTTAAATACTCGTTACCACTTATGCCTTCTGTAGACTCAAGCTCTCTTAAGGTGTCAGCCGTAAAGTTACTTACTTCATCTTCAAGTGCTTTAGTTTGTTTTTCCAATTCAGGGCGGTAATGTTCATCAGCAATAAATTCACCAATCACTCCTCCTAGAGCCCCCGCGCCACAATCTGCTTGTACTTGGTCGCGATCCCCCCCGTTTACAGTAGTTACCAACGCACCTAAGCCACAACCAAGTGCGGCATGTGAGATATATTTAGTAGCAGCATTAATAGGATCTTCGCCTGTTTTATTACCTTGAGCGTCAACACCTTTGGCAGCCATACCAATTTGGTTCGCAAGGTTCTTACCGACTGTGGCTACAGCAGCCTGACCGATGGCATTAAGTGCCACTTTATCTAGGTCATCCACATGCGTGAACCCATCGCCAGACAACAGGCTATCAACATTTGCAGCGACAACAGAGTGCAACACCGCATTGGTTGCCTGAGTTGTCCATTTCGCAACCTCTCCTGCGTCACCAATAAAGTCTGGAACAACGTTATCAATAAACTCTGAACCGGCGACTGATTGCTCTACAGACTTATTAACATCTCCCATTAGAGAGGTATCTATATAGTCCATGACGCCGGCTGTAACCATGGCTGTGGCTAGATTACTGAAAGATTCAGAAGAAGCCATTTCACTCAATACATCACTAGGTGATTTACCCGCAAGTAACCCAGACATTGCTTGATTTGCCATGGCGTTCAGACCAGCATTAAGCGCACTGTACAATGCACCTTGTAATCCTGTTGTGCCAGCACCCAATGTCGCTATCCCTGCACCGCCAGTAGCCGCTGCCACCGCTAACGCAAGAATCGCCATACCTGCCGGAGTTAAACCTTTATTGTCATAATCCCATGTTTCCGCAACAGCCTTGATTTTTTGCCACTCAAGGCTCAGCTCAGGATTAGCTGCAATGGTGTCTTCCGCCGTTTGGATCCAAGACATGTCCGGAGATTTCTTGAGTAACGCTAAGGTGTTATCAAAGCTGCTTGGGTCGCCAATAACTTCGATGTTGATACCAGAGCCGGGTTCCAATACCAAACCACCTTTGGTTACGAACTGGTTGTAGTATTCATACTGCTTCGAGAAACCTTTGCCTGCATTTCTAAAGGCAAGTTGCCCTTCATAAGACTCCGTTTCATTCTTCTCGTGATTCTCTAGATAGGCTTTGAAGTTAATCGTGTCACCTGCAAGAACTTTGGTTAGCCCTTCACTTTCTAGGTTTACAGCTTGTAGTGTAACTGGACCAAACTCCGAGCTTATGATCAGGCTATGACCAGCCTTTAGCATGGTACGAACGATATTTGCTCGGCTTTCCGATTCAGAGCTTTTTTCTGTCGTTCCAAATAAACCACTGCTGCTGGCTTCAAAGGTTTTCTGGTAGCTAGAAGTATCTGTTGCTGCAACCAGAACAATGCCCATATCAGCAAGCAGTTCTAGAATGCCTTCACTTTCGATAAGCGCACCTTCGGCATAAATTGCTTGCTTAGAAACGATAGAGAGTAAATCAACCGCAGAAAGCTTAGTTTGAATGTTCTTCAACGAACTGGAAGAGTCCGTCCACTTCTCACCTTGCTGGGCATGCTGTTGTCTTACTGCCTTTGGTAATAGCTGAACCGTACCGTTCGCTTTGATTTGGAGTGTACCGTCCGAATTTAAAATACCTCCTGAGACAATAACATCACCAGCACTTTGGATTTTTAGGCTATCAACACCGGTAATCGTCGCTAGTTGCCCTGCAAGCTCAGAAAAACCATGCTCGTAGTTGTGGCGGTATACTAGCGTTTCGTTAAGGATTTTATCAGCAATTAGTTGAGTTTCTCGTCCACCGATAAATCCAGATAAGTTTTCAACCTCACCTGCGCGGACAATCAACTCTCCTTCTGCGGATACATTACCTCTGCGATTGACAAACTTATTGTATGCTCTGATATACAGATCCCGCTCAGATAAAACGTTGCTGCCATCCACATAAAAATTATGTGTTTTAATGATCCCTGATTGGATGTCTAAGGTTGTATTAGTTACCTTCGTACCTAACGTTGCTTGAGTTAGGTAGACAAACGGGATCACAATTTCTTGTCCTGTAGTCAGCTCCCTTATTTCTGGCCAAATCATGTCTTTGGGTAGAGCGTTTATTTGCGCCTGTGTTAAGTTTTGCCCAAATTTTACAGTTGGATTTTTCTTAAACCACTCCAAGCCATTCTTGTACAACAGGCGGATCATACCGTTGTAACCCTTGTCCGAAGGCTGATCGCTTAACGCTCCCACTGAAATGTAACTACGATTAAGAAGTTGGTTCAGTTGAAGCCGCACAACATCGCGTTCCACATAAGGCGTACCGATAAATTTTGGCTTACTCGGTGCTTTGGGAATAAATGTGGTGATGTCGCCTACGTTGATCGGAATCCACTTCATTCCATCGAATTGTATGGCATTATTTTGAGTGGCATTCGCATAGAAATAACTAAACCCATCAAAGATATCGGGGATTGGATACGGGAAGATTTCTTTGTATGTATAGTTATTATTACTAGGCGCAATCTCTAAACGTGCGGCCGCGTTTAACGAGTCCTCTAGCAGTGTAACGTCTTTAGCAAACTGTATACCCGCGTAAACTGGCATACTCCATTGAGCTGCTAACGTTACCAGTAAAACATTCGCCGTGAATTTTTGAGGGTTGCACTTCATTTTTGGAAGAGCATTCTTGATTAATTTTTTCATATTGATGCTCTCTTAGAAGTTACCGTAAGTGATAGTACCTGAAGTAATAGTTCCCTCTTCATTTCTCTCGGGCGTTGCAACACCTGTTACATCAAATACACCCGAACCCAAATAGAAAAATGCAGGCACCTGATCGGTATTTTCTAGCGAAACCAAATACTGCGAAGATGTTGTCCAGCGATGTGTACTTCGGCGTACACACCACCTCCACACTCTCTTTGAGCAATAGGTTCTTGAGTGGTGGTATATTCGTGTCCCTATCACTTTTTTACGAAGTGTTAAACCAAAATTCTCGAATGCAGTTAAGCGACCTTGCATACCACCAAGAACTTCAAAATTCCCTGCTAGATTGCTAATTTTGTTGCCCTTAATATCAAGATTGTGACCTACCAATACTCTTGCTACTGGACTATTGGCTGCCAACCATTGCACATTTTGATTTGACGTATTGTGGGTTCGGCCAGCTATGTAATACCGATGATTCTCAAATAGTGGTGTTGTAAGAGCAAAGTCCCCATTCAATACCTCTAGACTTCCTGAACCATTTTGTAGCGACGTTGAAGCCTCAATTTGCAACGTATTTTCAGCAGAAATCGATACTTCATGAGAATTTTCAATGGTTGTTAAGTCATCGGCTGGATCACTGTTCGTATTTCTCGCTCCGCGATTATTGTATTCGTTGATGTCTTTGAACAAGTCCAGTCTCGGGTTGGAATTGATCACTTTGGGCGATTTCAAAGCAATATTAAACCCAAAAATATAAGCTTCACGCTCTGTCGTAGACCAATATTTCCTACTGCCTACAGGGCAAGCTTGTACTTTACGGCTCATGATAGTGCCTGCACCGATACCTAAATCCACTTTATCGCTAGGAATATGTAGGCCGGCTCCATATGCCTGATATTGTTGTGGTAAGCAATACCAAGGTTCACTTTGTCCATTTTTGATTTCTAAACCAGACGAAAGGTAAACATTGTTCCCGACTAGCATGCCTCTGTTTACATTCACCAACGATAAATCCGCTTGAATAAAAATATCTCGACTTGCGAAAATTTCACCACCAGCTTTCCAATTGAAGTCATCACCATCAGGTTTCCCTGCGTTATAGAAATTTTTTGCGCTTAGACGTACATCACCGGCTGTTATTAAACCACCGTTGTAGATATTGTCCTTAACCGCAAACGATACCGAGTCAGCATCAATGCTAGCTTTCTGAAAGGAGTCGCTGGAAGAAGGTGAAATGTATAAATTGCTACTATTCAATGCCACCTTTGAGGGAGAAACGATGGTTGAATCTAGTAATGTGATTGCCCCATACGAGGTAAGTTTGATCGAACCAAATGGGATCACAGACTTATCTTTATGTGAACCCACAATAGAAATATCAGCTTTGGTATTCAAAATAGGCAAAGCTGAACTGGCAAGGGTAATATCACCGGGTGCATGAATGTAAAGACTGCCAGCGTTGATGTTGCGATCAATCGTTAACGTGTTGTTTTTGCTTCCACCATTCCATGTCGACTCCAATGTCTCGTAGTCGACAATGTAATCCCCTACGTTGATTCGAAGATGGGTTTGGGCGGCAACGTGGCTTCCATTTGAATCCAGAGTATAACCACCACCGCTAAGCTTTTTCACTTTTACAAACGTATCGATGGGTGCATATTGAACAAACCTCTCACTGACCAAATCAATAATGTCGGCATCGGAAGTGGTTAGCCCATTGCCTTGAATGGTTATGGTGCCATTCTTTGTTGTGATTTCTTGATGGTTATTGCTTAAAGAGCCTGCGGCGAGCGTGACTCTCCCAGCGTTTTTGAAGTTACATGAATCGCATACAATCCCTGAAGGGCTCACAAACAATAGGTCGCTTCGTTTACCTAACACCTCGATGTTACCAATCACCATCGGCTGACTAGACAGGTTTTCGATGATCGTGAGGTTAGAGGGCTCAATAAGCTTTGAATTAATCTTCGGGTTGTTGTTGATATACAGGGTGTTGAATCTGTTTATGAAATGGGAAAACTGAGTTCGACTGAAAGTCACATTTTCTTTTGTTTCAGGGTAAATGTAATTTACCCTAGCTCCATCTGAAGTTTTTTCCGGTCTAACGCTTCCTTGTTTCACGCCAATTACTGTGTCAGCGGGGACATAACCTTCCCCAGCAGAAGTAAGCCCAGTGGGAAACAATAGGATAACGGAGGCGAGGCAAGCGGCTACTTTGTACGAGATTCCCCTACGTTTAAACTCAACTGACTTGGTTATTTTCTTCATTATTTTCCACTACTTAAGTTATTTAATGATTTGTTTTTGATAATTCTAACTTTAAAAGGCAGTGAATTTATAAGCTCTGGTTATGGTTGTAAATGATGTTCATAACGTTTCTTAAAAAAGAGACACCCTTTCCATTTAAGCTGTGACTCTGGAGCAGCCGCTTTGGCGCTGTTAAATAAAATTCAAACCTATCAGCCTCTTCCTCATTCCCAACAAAAAATTTGCAATTCTCGGCACCGAATTTCACCTCAAACTTCGACTCACTTCATTGTTAAAAAGATGTTGTCAATGATAATTTTGTCGATTTACTTATCATTTATTTTAATTCAATGACATTTACCGAGTTCATATAATATCCTCCACATATATATAACTAATAAACACCATTAAAAATAAATTATTTTAATTATCCTTTTCAATATAAGATTAAATAAAAAGGAGAACCTATAATGAAAAAACTGAATGGCTTGTTATGCTGTATTCTTTCTTCCTCAGTTTATGCAGGAAATGACAACATCATCATTGATAATATAAGTAACTCACCTATTTATGGTGCCTTTCAATCAGCGATTATGGATAATATATCCGCTGACTCTCAAAACGGAACTATATACTCAGGAGAAAACCACCATTATCTCCCAGGGGATGACTTTTTCTCTTCAACCACGGTAAATATAAAACCTGGGGACACCATTAAGAAAGTGGGTGTGTTCGATCATGTAACGCAGAGCTATATCCTATGCGATGAAAACGTGATCTATTCTGGAGAAACGCAGTACCTTTACAATGGCGTCGATTGCGTTAAGCAAGAAAACAAAATCGTTTGGATTGAGCATGTTCCAGGAGAAATCAACCAACTTGTCCGCGCCAATGGAGATGGAACGAATACCCAAGTCTTTGCACAGCGCGAAGGCTTAACCACCGTTACCTATAACGATGGCAAAATCTACACTCGTATATCGGGCTTTAATGAAAATGGTATCGGGGTTTATGACTTGGATGGAACGTATCTTGGTAATCAAATCCAGCTGGCGGTAAGAGGTTTGGGGAATACCGCTGTAGACCCTATCAATAATTGGATTTACAACAGTACTGAATTGATGGATGTAATTGTAAGAAATGACTTGTTTGGGGACGGCTCTGACAGCAATGAGAGCAGCCATGTCATTTACGATCCGGTTCAAGAAGGCTGCATGGCAGACTGCATTCCAATGGGATTAGGTATCAGCGAAAAGACACACTCCTTGTTTTTTGGTGTGGGGGGAACTGATATGTACCCTGCCCAATTATTTCGTTCGGAGCTGGGTGAGCACACGAGTGTGAATCGTACCCTGTTAGCAAATGAAGAATCAGGAATCATAGCCGGAACGTATTTTGGCATAATGAACATCGTTGTAGACGAGTTGAATCAAAAGATATATTGGAATACTGCAAAAGCAGTACAGCGAGCAAACTTCGATGGCTCTAACTTAGAAACTCTGTATTTAGATGAAAGCCATGATGGAAACCTATTTGCATTAGGGATTTCAGAAGATTCGAAGTATTTATTTTGGTCAAATCTAAACAATATTCATCGATTAGATTTACAAAGTAATGAAGAAAATACAATTATTTATTCAGGGAAATATCATATTCTTGGGCTATCAGCATACTGATCATATGTCTAAATGATAATTTCACTATGAATTTATTGAAACCTGACTACTTAGGTGGTCAGGTTTTATTTATCGCGCCCCAAAATGTAATCAATCTCAATACACAAATTGAAATGAAGTGGTATGTAGATATGATTCACCTGCCTTTAATAAACAAGCAGACAAATTGCGATTTGGAGAATTAGGGAGGCACTGAGTTTCAAGAGCAATACCGCTGTGAATATTGTATGCCTCCTCTTTTCCTATCGTACCTGCAAGATAGTTTCCGCTGTAGATTTGAATCGCTTCTTGGTTCGTCGAAATATTCAACACTACTGCGGAATCAGAAGATATTAATGAACACGCCTTTGTCTGAGTTGGCTGTTCTTGATTAGCGCTTTCAATTGAGCCATTAAGAATAAAAGAATGATCGTACCCTCCGACCTTTTGTTGATGTTCATCGAGTAACAAATCCTGCTTAATGCTTTTTGTAGTATGAAAATCAAAGCCCGTTCCTATAACACTCATAGGTTCCGATTCTGGAATGCCTTCTGCATTGACGGGTAGGTATTCATCGGCATGAACATTTAACTTGTGGTTAAGGACATCTCCCTGCCCGTCCAAATTAAAATAGGCATGGTTAGTTAAGTTAACAACCGTGTCACCATTGGAGTACGCCGAATATTCGATGAGCAGCCGATTATCTTCACTCAGCTCATACTTTACTTTTACCTGTATCTGACCAGGAAAACCCTGATCGCCATCGGAAGACACCATTGTTAGCACAACGCACTGGTTGTTGTATTGCTCAATAAGCCAACGCCTTTTATCGAACCCTTCTGTACCACCATGCAAACTATGCGGTGCTTGGTTTTGCGAAACTTGGTATTTCTTATCATTCAGTGTAAAGCGCCCATTTTCGATACGATTTGCATAGCGCCCGACGCTAGCGCCAAAGTACGCGGTCTGGTGATAGAAATCATCCATGTCGTTTACGCCTAAAACCACGTCCCGTGGGCCACTTTCTAGGGGTAAAATGCAGGTTAACCATGTTGCTCCGATGTCCATCACAGACACCGACATGCCTTGTGAATTAGTCAATGTAACCACCTTGGGTGGCTTACCGTCTCTTGCTATTCCTTTCATAGTTCAACGACCGATGTGCCAGATTCGGCAGAACATATGTGCAGCTCGGCATGTAGCCCGAATTTATCAAAATAACTGGGGATCACGTCTTTCTGAATAAGTGGAATGGCTTCTTTAGGGGCAAGTGCAATAACACAGCCACCAAAGCCTCCGCCCGTCATTCTTACGCCACCCGTGCTCCCTATCAAATCGTCGATTTTAGCCACCAAGTAATCAATTTCTGGAATAGTGATTTCAAAATCTTCTTTCATCGAACGATGGGATTCGCGCATCAGTGCAGACAGTGCTTCGACGTTACGCTGTTTCAACGCCAAACTGGCGGATACCGTTCTTTCGTTTTCAGTGATCACATGCTTTGCTCGGCGATAAACCACGTCGCTTAGCTGATCTTTAGCAAAGTACAATTGCTGTTCTGATACGTCTCTCAAAGCCGGAACATCGAAGAATTTTGCAGCTTCTTCGCATTGTTGGCGTCGCGTGTTGTATTCACTGTCTACCAAGCCACGCTTCTTGTTGGAATTGATGATTAGAACCCCCAATTCGTCTGGCAGCGAGATTGGTAACGTTTCTAATGTTCGGCAATCGATAAGCAGTGCACTGCCCTCTTTGCCTTTTGCTGAAATCAACTGATCCATGATGCCGCAATTACAGCCTACAAACTGGTTTTCGGCTTCTTGTCCGTTAAGCGCAATGTCTTGTTCGTCAATATCGAGGCCGTAGATCTCAGACATGGTTTTACCAATCGCGACCTCCAGTGACGCAGAAGAACTCAATCCTGTTCCTTGGGGGATATTGCCTGAAATCACCAGATCTGCCCCCTGAAAGACGTACCCACGATGGCGTAAATGCAGTACAACGCCACGAATGTAGTTCGACCACATTTTATTTGGCTCATTTAATATCGGTTCTGCGATATTAAACTCGTCGTATTCACTGCCATAATCCAACGCAATGACTCTGATTAAGTTGTCTTCTCGCTTTTTAGCTGCCACAACCGTTTGATAGTTGATGGCACATGGCAACACAAACCCATCATTATAATCGGTGTGCTCACCTATCAGATTTACTCGCCCAGGAGCTTGAATTAAGTGACTAGATTCTTGCTCAAACGCATCGATAAACGAATGTTGTACGTGTTTCACCAGTTCGTTCATGTTTTCTCTCCGAATCATTTTACCAAGTGATATCAAGCTTGCTTGTAATGCACATCACTCAGTGCAGATAACTTTTCTGCCGCTTGTTCTGGCGTTAGATCTCGCTGATATTCCGCAAGCATTTCGTAGCCCACCATAAATTTTCGTACGCTGGCATTGCGTAATAGCGGTGGGTAAAAATGGGCGTGTAGTTGCCAATGATCAATGTCGCGCTCGTCTTTAAAGTACGGAGCAAAGTGCCACCCCATCGAATAGGGGAACGAGCATTGAAATAGATTATCGTATCGAGTTGTTAAGGATTTAAGTGCTTTGGCAAGATCCTCCCTCTGTGCCCCATTCAGCTCAGCAAAACGCTGCGCTTTAAACTTCGGGAGCAGTAATGTTTCGAATGGCCAAGATGCCCAGTAAGGAACAACGGCAATCCAGCTGTCCGTTTCGACAACAACCCGCTCTTGCAACGCTTGTTCCCTCAGCGCGTAATCCAACAGTAAATTACTGCCATGAGAGTCTCTGTACTCCCATAACAACCCATCTTTACGTGCGATTTCATTCGGTAGAAAGCTGTTCGCCCAGATCTGACCATGCGGGTGAGGCTGAGAACACCCCATCATTTCACCTTTATTTTCGAAAGCTTGTACCCAAAGGTATTCTTTACCGAGTTCTGTCACTTGAGCGTCCCAAGTGTTTACCACTTCCGTAATTTGACTCACACTCAATTCAGGCAGTGTTTTGCTATGGTCGGGAGAAAAACAAATCACTCGGCTAAGTCCATTAGCCGCACCACTTTGAAAAAGTGGGTCGTCCGATTTTTCTGGTGCAGGAGAATCTGGCATAAGTGCTGCGAAATCATTTTGGAACACAAAACACCCTTTGTAATCTGGGTTCACTTCTCCTGACACGCGTGTATTCGTTGGACATAGAAAACAGTCAACTTGATAGCTTTCCTCGCTACCCAGTTCAATTTCATCACTTTGCCCACTCCATGGGCGTTTTGCTCGGTGTGGAGAAACCAATATCCATTGCCCAGTTAATGGGTTGTATCGTCTGTGAGGGTGCTCCTTGGGGTCAAATTGACCTAAATTCATTGCTTAATTCCTTGTGTATACGTTTACAATTTATATTAAAATTCTTTTCATCCAGAGATTAAATCCAAGATTACTCGCCGATTCAGCCGTTCATATTTGGCTTCAACGTGATCTGGTAGTGGTATGAATGATCCGTAAGTAGAAATTCTGAATGAACACTTGGCGTCCATGAATCATCGCCGCCAACCCCCATGTGGGCTCCGTCTACGTTCACATACATCAACCCCGTTTCGATTAATTCATTGGTGTGTTTTACTTGCCCAACGTGTTGGGGGTTGTATTGAGACATATTCAAATGAATCGGTTGTGAAATCGGTGCACTAAGCGTGAAATCACCAATGGTCGCTCTGGTCACATCACACCTCAGCCCTGCTTCAGTCGGGAATATATAAGGGGTGAACCAATCTCTGGCGGCTAATTGATAATGCCCTATATGTGCCGAAAGTTGTCGGTCGGGGTAATTTTCATGCGGTCCTCGCCCAAACCAATCGACAGACTGATTGCTGTCTGAAAGCGCGAAAATCAAACCGACTCTAGGCAGAGAAGGCAGCCCAGAAGCCACTTCTACTTTTACACATACTTCCAGTTCGCCGGAGAACCTTACGTGATAAACCCAGCGCGTTTTGATCAAGCAAGATGTTTTATGGCGGTGAGAAAAATCCGCTTCAATTTGCACGTATCCACCCATGTGTGTGGCGTTGAAGCGGGTGCAGTTTTGTGTCATGTCCCATAAACCTGCGCTTTTCCAACGAGAAACCCATGAGTTGGGATCAACATGATTTGCTTCGCTAGTTCCTATATCGTTGTCCAAAGGCGCGCGATAAAAGTAGTCTTTTGGTGGCTCTGCCATTACGTTTTGACCGTTCACTAACCACTGTGCGATAAGCCCGGTTTTCTTGTCGAATCGAACGCTGAATTCCTGCCCTACTATTTCTACTTGGTCAGCCATCACATTGAGTTGGACGTCGCCATTTTTCTCTGGGGTTTCACTATCAATAAGAGTTTTACTGCTTTCAAGCGACGTTATTGTCGGTACATTGAGTTGCTCACTGGCGACTTCAAAACCAGTATCCGCCCATGGCTGATCGTTACTTAGCACCACGTGCAAGTTAAGGTAACGCTGCGCATTCGCTTGAGTTGGCAAATTATGTTCAGACAACACAATAGATTCTTTTTGATTAGGGACGGTGTTTAACGGCAACTGCCCAAGCTCAACAAGGTTATCTCCTTCAAGGAGTTGCCAATGCAGTGTGAATGTCGCATCCAATGGAAATAAATGTTCATTGGAAACACGAATCTGCAAATTCTGTGCGCTTACTAGTGAGAACTGGAAAAACTGCTGCGCCTTTTTCACCTCTATCAATGTTGGATGAGGGGTTCTATCAGGAAAAACCAACCCATTGATGCAGAATTGCCTGTCGTTAATGCGGTCGCCAAAATCGCCACCATATGCCCAATAGGTGGTTCCGTTATCGTCTGTTTTTGTTAGCCCTTGATCGACCCAATCCCATATAAAGCCGCCCTGTAATCTTGGGTAATCTCGAAACGCTTCCCAATATTTATCAAAGCTGCCTAGGCTATTCCCCATAGCGTGCGCGTATTCGCACAAAATGAGCGGGCGCGACTCATTCGGTAGAGCAATCCATTTTTTGATGCCGTATTTGTTAATTTGCTCAGGGTCTTGGTTAAATGCCACATCGTTTTCAACACGTGAATACATAGGCACAATGATGTCGGTAGCCGACGTATCAGCGCCACCACCTTCGTATTGAACAGGGCGAGTCGTATCTGCGCTTTTGATCCATTGATACATGGCGTGGTGGTTGCCACCAACCCCTGATTCATTACCCAAAGACCATATGATCACACTCGGGTGATTTTTGTCTCGCTCCACCATTTGCGTAGCGCGCCTCATGTAGGCAGGAAGCCATGACACATCGTCTGAAAGGCGGCACATTGGAAACTGACCATGGGATTCTATATTGGCTTCGTCTACCACATAGAGCCCGTATTGGTCACATAATTCATACCAATAGGGATGATTCGGATAGTGAGCGGTTCTAACTGCGTTGAAGTTGTTTTGTTTCAGTAAAAGCACATCTTCCAACATGCTTTCTTTCGAGACTGCATGCCCAAACTCAGGGTGATGCTCGTGCCTGTTTACACCGCGAATCAATAAGGGCTGACCATTCAACCGAAGCAGTCCGTCAATAATATCGACTTGTCGAAAACCGACGGCATACGCTTCACAATCGAGTAAATTTTCCGCGTCATCAAACAATGAAACCACACACCGGTAAAGGTATGGCGATTCTGAACTCCATTTATTTGGATGACTCACTTGAATACTGTGATGCGTCCTGTCGCTCCATCCGCCTTTTTCATCGACCAACACTTCTCCTGTACGGGCAAAGTCTGATTCCATCACGCTTTTTCCTTCAGAATCATAAAGCGCGATACGTGTTTTTAGCGTGGATACATCGCCATGAACGTGCGTTCTTACCTTCAACAATGCATGACAATACGACGCATCCAGTTCAGTTTGAATGGCAACATCGTCGATTCGTTGTTTCGGTTTTTTGAGCAAATAAACATCGCGGAAGATGCCGCTCAACCACCACATGTCTTGATCTTCGAGATAGCTCCCATCCGACCACCGCATAACCATAACGGTGATTTGATTCGAGCCTGATGCGATGTGTTCGCTCAAGTCGAACTCTGCGGGTAATCGGCTGTCTTGCGAATACCCTACCCATTTGCCATTACACCAAAGATGAAAAGCAGAATTGACACCATCAAACACCAAACGAACTTGCTGCTCTAAATCTTGCTCATCGAGCATAAAAGTGTGGCGATACACGCCTGTTGGGTTTTCACTCGGAACGTAAGGAGGGTTGTCCTCGAATGGGTATTTTACGTTTGTGTAAATAGGAAAATCATACCCTTGTAACTGCCAATTACTGGGAACGGCAATCGTGTCCCAACTCGAATCATTGAAATGTTGACCAACGCATTGCTCTTCAACTAATTCGGGCTGAGGGAATAACTTGAAGGACCACGATCCATTCAGATACATACGTGCACCATCGCCGCCTAACACCGCTTCTTTGTGTTCAGAATAAGCGTGTAACGGGGCATGGGCTTTAAGAACATTGTGATGTGTGATGTTCTGATTTTCCCATTCTCGAGCCGTTAAAATATCCGCAAACTGTCTCATGGTATCGCCTTCAAAATAAAATCTTGTGGAACGTAAAGTCTTGGGGGACATAAAGTCTTTTGAAACATTAAGCCCTAAGAGACATTAAGCCCTAAGAAACATATAGTCCTGAGAACATACAGTCTTGAGAAACATAACGTTTCAAGGCTCTTTGATGCCCAATTTAAAAAGAGAAAAGAATGCCGCAGCCCTACACTGCGGCAAATCAAACCGATTTACTTAAAGGTTCTTTGACGCGCTTTTTCAAGGCGCTTCAAAATCTTGTCTAGGCGCTCAGGGTGAACCATAAATTCTTGGAACCCTTTCATCCCTTCTTTCGCCATCGCAGGATCGGTATCTCGGTCGTAAAACTGTGCTGTGCCTGCTGCACTGCTTAACATTGCTACGCCTTTGTTCAAGAACGGATCGTCCTTAACTGAGGCCTTTTTGTTGGTTGGAATTTGAAGAATGCTGTCGTTAATCAATGATTGAATTTCAGGAGTCGCGACAAACGCTAGGAATTTGCGTGCTTCTTCTTTGTTCTTCGCTTTGCTAGGAATATGAATGGTATCCATAGGCGCGTCTTCGGCTAAGCCCACAGATGAATCAATCACAGGGAACTGGAAGAAGCCCATTTTGCCATCCATTTCTGGTGGGAAGTTTGGCGTGATGAAGTTACCAATTAGGTACATCGCGGCTTTTCCGTTGTAGAGGAAAGGCTGCGCTTCTTGCCAAGAGTAGGACGCGTGATTTTCCAAAAAGTAACCAGGCTCAACCAATTCAGCCCACTTCGCAAAGGTCTTCTTCACACGTTCATCGGTATAAGGCACTTTTCCATCCATTAGCTGAATGTGGAAATCCAAACCATTGGTACGAAGGTTCAAGTAATCAAACCAACCCGCAGCTGTCCACAAGTACTTGGTTCCAATGGCAAACGGAGCCACGTCATTCGCTTTCAATTTAGCGGCAGCGGATTTTAGGTCGTCCCACGTTTTAGGCTCTGAAATACCAAATTTTTCAAACAGATCTTTACGGTAGTAAACGCCCCATTGGTAATAGGTATAAGGCACACCGTATTTCTTCCCATTGACCGACATAGCAGGCGCAGCGGAAGAGAAATCTTCGTTCATACCATTTTGTGCCCACAGATCACTGACGTCTTCTAGCAACCCACGATCCACAAATGTTTTCATACGGTTACCTGCAAACCAGAACACAACATCTGGTGGCGACGTCACCAACCAATTGCGGATCGTCGTTTTGTACGACTCGTGGTCATAGAGGTTGTATTTCACCTCGACATCCGGATTTGCCTTTTGAAAGCGCGCGACGACTTCATCCCATGCTTTCTTTGGCGCAGCGTCCGATGCATTTGAGTTAATCACCAGCGTACCAGCAACAGCGGTACTGGCTATTGAGGCTGCGAGCATCACCGAAGTCGCAATGTGTTTCACGTAGTTCATAATAAGGTCCTTGTTGTTGAGCGGTGCTCTTTGTGATCCAAAATAGGATTATTATTGTTTTACTTTTGCCAAACCCGTTGAAAATCTTATGCCTTAGTTTCGATGCGATTATCCTTTTGTCGCCCCGAGTGTAAGCCCGGCAATAAAGTGGCGTTGCATCGTAAAAAATAGAACAACTGGCGGTATTGCCGCGACAACAGCGCCAGCAGAAATAAACTGCCAAGAAGCCAACCACTGACCGCGCAACGCACTTAGCCCTGCTGTCACCGGTCTTACTTCGTCACTTTGTACTAACACCAGAGCCCAGAAAAAATCATTCCAAATAAAGGTGAACACCAATACCGAGAGTGCAGCCAGTGCCGGCCTCACGAGTGGCAACACGACATGCCAGAAAATTCGCCATTCGCTTACACCTTCAACACGAGCCGCTTCGATCAACGCATCAGGGATTCCGACAATAAAGTTACGCATAAACAAGGTGCAAAACCCTGCCTGAAAAGCGATATGGAATAAGATCAATGCCGAACGTGTGTCGTATAAGCCGAAAGTTATCGTTAGATCGCGTACCGGAATCATAAGGATTTGAAATGGAACAAAATTCCCGGCAATGAAGGTGGCGAATATCCAGATATTGGCTTTGAAGTTAAATTTTGCGAGGGCATAACCACCAAGAGTAGACAACGCAACAGCACCTGCAACTGCGGGTAAGGTAATCATAAGACTGTTAAGTAGGTACTGCCCCATCGGGGTTGAAGTGAACACTTGCGAATAATTTTCGAAAAATTGTATCTCGCTTGGAATACCCCAGTAGTTACCTTTGTTGATATCTTCGATGGATCGAATAGACGTCATCATTACCGCCATAAGAGGAAGCAGCCACATCAGAATCGAAATAGGCAAAGCAACACGATAGCTAATATTGGTAAAGCGCCCGGCTTTTTGAATGGGTTGTGGGTACATTACTTTTCACTCCTCAACATACGCCACAAGAAGTAAGCGATATAAACGTCCATGATTAAGAACAGAACAACGGAGACAGAAGCTCCATACCCCATTCGATAATTGAAAATCGACTCTTCATACATTTGATATGCCAGAACAGAAGAGCTACCCCAAGGACCACCTGCGGTCATGGTTGCCACTAGATCGAAAGATCGAAGTGCGCCAATAACGGTAACGACAATGGCAATAAAAGTGGCGGGTCTGAGCTGAGGGAGGACGACATACCAAAGCATTCGCCATTTTTTTGCGCCATCCAAACGCGCCGCTTCAATTTGTTCAGGATCGAGATTGTTCATCCCAGTGAGATACAAAATCATGCAATACGACACCTGAGGCCACAAACCAGCGGCAATAATGCCGTAGGTGACATAATCTTCATCCGATAAAATTGCGATAGGTTCGAAACCCATGCTTGATAAAGTGATGTTAAATAAGCCGAATGTCGGATCGTAAAACCACGCAAATACCAGCCCAACAACTACTTGCGAAATAACAAATGGGAAAAAGAATAAAGATTTAACAACCCGAATGCCTTTAACCTGCTGATTAAGGAAAAGCGCAATTGCTAGCCCTGCGGGGGGCGCTATCATGAAAAAGATCAGCCATAGAAAGTTATTTTTCAAAGAGGTATAGAAAGCTTCGGATTCAAACAGCTCGACATAGTTACCCAATCCAACCCATGTTTTTTCGCCTAATCCATCCCATTCAAAAAAACTCAACCAAATGCTGTCTATGATTGGGTAAATCACGTAAACCAGAAAAATCGCCATTGCAGGCAACAAAAATAACCACGGTGTATATCGCCGAAGTGTACTTCTTTTCCTCTTTGCTGAAGGCATCCCGTTTCGGGGGTATATCGTTTTCACAGATTGTTCCATTTTCATGCATTCCTTTTCAATTTTCGCCCAAATCGCTTTGAATCAAAGTAGAAGCGATTTGCGAAAAAATGCTGCCTCTTACCTGTGTGTATTATCAATATAGGATCATCGGCGTAATTTTGCACAGTATAAAACCCAAAATGTAAACGTTTCCACAAAATTCATCAAAACGGGGCCTTTTTAGTTGATCACGATCAACTATTATTAACAAGTCGCTAACAAAAAACGCTCGTTCACGTATTTTAAATTTTAATTATTTCTATTTGCTTGTACTTGGGAGTCCAAAATGGCAGACATCACTCTACAAAACGTCATAAAAGAATATGGCGATATAAGAACGATTCACGGCGTAGACTTAGAGATCAATAATGGTGAGTTTGTCGTTTTTGTTGGTCCTTCCGGTTGCGGGAAGTCAACTCTACTCAGGTTAATCGCAGGACTTGAGGAAATTACCGATGGGACGATTGAAATAGAAAACGAAATTGTTAACGACGTCGATCCTGCTGAACGTGGCGTCGCCATGGTTTTCCAATCATACGCGCTCTACCCCCATATGACCGTAGAAGAAAATATGGGCTTTGGGTTGAAGATGACGGGTCACTCTAAAGAAAAAGTGGCAAAACAAGTTGCTGTTGCTGCAAAAACGTTACAACTGGACCCACTGCTTAAACGTAAACCAAAAGAGCTGTCGGGCGGTCAAAGGCAAAGGGTAGCGATTGGTCGCGCCATTGTGCGTAACCCTAAAGTGTTCTTGTTTGACGAGCCGCTTTCCAATTTGGATGCTGAATTGCGCGTGGAAATGCGTCTTCAAATAGCGAAGTTACACCAAGAATTGCAAAACACCATGGTATACGTAACGCACGACCAAGTTGAAGCTATGACATTAGCCGATAAGATAGTCGTATTACGGGCGGGCAATGTAGAACAAGTAGGAACGCCACTCGATCTGTATCATCACCCCATCAACGAATTTGTCGCCGGATTTATCGGTTCGCCCAAAATGAACTTCATCCCCACACAATTAATTTCATATTCAGCTCAAACGCTCACATTAAAGTCCCCCGACGATTCAATAATAACCATCCCGTATAAAAACGAATTGTCTGCAAAGCCTGGAGAATCGCTTACTCTCGGAATAAGACCCGAACATCTCATAATTGGAGAAGAAAGTGATATTCAATTCCAATTCAATAGCGAAGTAGTAGAAAGACTCGGGAACAGTACTTATATGTTTGGGCAATCATTGGGGATCGATGGATTCACAGTGTATTCACCGGGTGATCAAGACGTTAGTAAATATCAGTCGTTAACGCTTGGGTGCCAAGCTCAAGATATTCATCTGTTTTATCAAAACGGTCAAAATGTAACAGCAAAATAACCAATTCGGGAGGGTTTTCCTCCCAACTCCCCTCCAAATCAGTGTAAAAAATTGTTTCAACCATTTCTCTAAATTCACATAATCCACCCATATTTTTTCTCACTTTTGATGCTTGTGAAATAAGCTCATTTTTGACGTGATCATCATCACACTTATGTATTGTGCAACCTAGAAAAAGCTCATAGATAGTTTTATTAGTATGTCATAATCCGCCGAATATTAGCTCGGTATTCATAAAACTGATAATACATAACACTGAGTGAACTAACGTTTGTCGGAATTTATTTCCGTGAATAGCTCTATTTTCGACTAACAATAAATTTACTTACCAACGTGTGAGGGTAGCTATGCGATTAGGTTTTAAAGCACGAATAAACTTGAGTGTTGTCTTGCTGGTAGCGGTATCTCTGTCAATTTTGGCAACGATTAGTATCATCAACCTTAAAGACGAAATGATTGCTGGGCTTCAAAATGCCACTCAGCAAAAACTGAACAGTCATGTAAAAGAAATTGAAACCGAGATGGAATCGAAAATTCGAACCATCCATCAGGGGGCTTTGCATTTCAGCAATGACCTAAGCGATCAAGAAAACATAGACCGAGTTCTTCTTCTCTCTGAAACCTCTTTGATCTCGGCAATAATGATTGCCTACACCGACGGTCGTAACTACATGTCTGATGACGGCGGCATTAAAGAGGTGACCGACCGCTATCTAACCCGCCCTTGGTTTACTGATACGGTGCAGAGCAGAAAAACCATCACCAGTGATATTTATCAAGACATCATCACCAAAAAACAAGTTATGAGCATTTCAGCACCGGTCTATCAAAACGGTGAGTTAATTGCTGTGCTGATCGGTGACGTAAATCTGGATGGCATTGTTAACCAAGTGGGTTCTATGCGATTTGCTGGTGGTGCTGCAACCTTGTCTGATCGTAACCACAAATTTTTTGCGAGTGATGACCCTACCGATATTGGCAGAACACCTTCTCAAGTTAGCCCTACTTTCCAAGTGATCGAAAATGGCTTCCGCTCTGGTCAAAATGGTTTGGTTCAATTCCCTTACTTAGGCATCGACTTTGATGGTTACTTCCAACGTATTAAAGTAGATAACGAGAACTTCTGGACCCTTATGGTCTTTGTTGATCAAAGTACCGCATTATCTGATGTCAACGACGCAGTGAAAGCATCGATCTTTGTTGGGCTGTTGCTTCTAGCCATCTCAACCATCATTATCTTCTTTGTAATCAATCAATTGTTCCGACCATTAGATCACTTGAAAGCCGCGGTGTTGGATCTTTCAAATGGAAATGGTGACTTAACAGCGCGCCTTAAGGTCGAGCAAAATGACGACTTAGGCCAGATTTCTGAAGGCTTTAACAAGTTTGTGTCTAACCTTCAAAACATGATTGGCGAGATCACTCAATCTAGCGCTCAAATTTCTGAAGGAATCCGAACACTCACCACATCGGCTAACCAAAACGAGCAAATGCTGCTTTCGCATTCGGCAGAAACCGAACAAGTGGTTACCTCTATTACTGAGATGAGTGAAAGTGCGCGTTCAGTAGCTGAAAGTGTGCAGCAGTCTTCTCAAGTTACCGTATCCACCGCCTCTGAAGCACACAATTCAAAGGCCGTGGTTAACAATGCTGTTCAAACGGTTCGCTCTTTAGTGGACGAAGTAGAAGAAATGGCAGAGCGTATTCAAGTAATGAATACCGATGCCAACCAAATCAGTGCGGTACTTTCCGTCATTGGTGACATTTCTGAACAAACAAACCTTCTTGCGCTTAATGCTGCGATTGAAGCCGCGCGTGCAGGCGAACAGGGTAGAGGCTTTGCTGTAGTAGCAGATGAAGTTCGTGCCCTCGCTGCTCGAACACAAAACAGCACCACTGAAATTTCAGACATGCTAACTCGCCTTCTGGATGGCACCGACAAAGTCGTGAACGCGATGGAGACGACAAAAGAACGCTGTAAGATCACAGCAGAAAAAACGTCAGAGGTTTCTGGCAGCTTAGATATTGTCTCTAACTCAGTAAATCAGATTGACGACATCAGCAGCCAGATTGCGACGGCGACTGAAGAACAAAGCGCCGTTTCAGATGAAATTTCACGCAACATGCTCGCCATTAGAGATATCGTCGAGTCGCTTGTTTCGAGCGGTCAAGACACGGTATCCGTGACACAGTCACTCTCAAAATCCAATGCCCACCTAGAACATCTAGTCGGTCAATTTAAAGTTCAATAAACAAAAGGGCATCAGAAATGATGCCCTTTCTTCTTGTAACAAAATATTTCCATAAGGATATAGATACTATGGACATTTCTTTGTTGAATGACGCACAAGCAAACCACACCACTCAAGAGTTTACGAAGCTATATAACGAAGTATTTCGTGATTTCTTCTCTCGCGACGAAAACTTGTGGCCGGTCTACAAAGATCCTGGTTTTGCCGCTCTTAATCATTTTCGTTCGAAACACCTTCAACCAAGCGAACGTTTGGGTGCATTTTCCAACAGCTCTGAACTTCATGAGGCTTTGCTGAATCAAAACCATGTGCCCGCAAACCGCATGAAGCCAACAGGAAAGCCAGACGACGTACTGGCATTTGCTGCAGCGTTATCAAAAGACTGGGAAAACCCCTCTTCCGTTGAAAATGTTATTACCATGCCATCCGATCCCGCAATTTATGGCGCAATGATGGGAACGCTCGCAAACCCTAATTTGGTTTACAGTGAATACGCTGGAATGGCAGAACAGCTAGAAAAAAATGTGGTTCGCCAGATTGCCAACGTAGTCGGTTACGATCAAAACGAATCAACAGGGCTGTTCACCCAAGGCGGCACATTCTGCAACCTATATGGCTATTTGCTTGGTCTTCGAAAATCACTACCTAAGGCTATTTATAAAGGGCTAGATTCCACTCGCGACTACCGCATTTTGAACTCACAAGGTGGTCACTATTCCAATATGACTAACCTTTCGCTGCTTGGTATCGACATCACCAATAAGACTATTCGAATTAAGGTAACAGAAAGCCACGAAATTGATTTGGTCGATCTAGAACGCAGCATGCGCGCATGTTTCGACGTGAATACCGTGGTTCCAACCATCATGCTAACGATGGGCACAACCGATACCTTTGCAATTGATCAGGTTAAACCGGTGTATGACCTTCGCGAACGCCTGTGTAAGGAATACGACATCGCAGTAAAACCGCATATTCATGTGGACGCCGCTGTAGGCTGGTCGATGATGTTCTTCATAGACTATGACTTTGCTGGTAACCCAATCGGTATTAACGAAGCAACATTGAGCGGTATTGAAAGTGTAGCTGCTCGTATGCGTGAACTGAAATACGCAGATTCATTTACCGTTGATTTCCAGAAATGGGGTTACGTTCCTTACACGTCTAGCCTTGTGATGATTAAAAACAAGAAAGACATGGACGCGCTTAAAAACGATCCTAAAAACTTCTCTTATTTTGAAAACGATCTTCAAGAAGACACTCACCTTCAGTCCACTATAGAGTGTTCTCGTGGTGCGACGGGCTTGTTTGGCGCTTATTCAGCACTCAAATACATGGGCTTAGAAGGGTATCAGACGCTTATTGCTCACAGCCTACAAAATGCGAACTACATGCGCCATCAGTTAATGAAAGACTCAGCATGTAAGGTCGTGGTGCCGGAAAACCAAGGCCCTAGTGTGACTTTCCGCCTGTATGACCGCAATGTTGTTAAAGACGCGAATGAAGAGTTTGAGTTAGAACGACACAGCACCAACAATGAAGCGATAAAATCACGTATGGAACACAATAGTGAATTCCATCGCCATATCTTTAACAACCGTGGCAAAACAGGCTTATACACCAACTGGGTAGAATTTATTTCACGTTCTAATTATGTAGGACGAGGGATTTATTCTTACATCCCAGGTGAAAAAGCCGTCTTTATGAACCCTGCCACGCAGCGAGAGCACATAGAAGCATTCTTAGAACGTTTGTACTATTCAAATCATAAATAGTTCTCAAGCCATAAATAGCTCTCAAGCTATAAATAATTCGGACCATAATTTAGAGTGTAACGTTGTTCTCATGCCTAACCGCATGAAATTGTTCAGTTAACTCAAGTTAAAACTCAAAGCCGGTATCCGCCGGCTTTTTCATATCCAGAAAATGATACATAGGCTACAATTCCTTTTAAAAATAAAGGATAAGCAATGAAATCAGCAATCATATTACTCACTTCTCTCGTCGCATTTAGCGCCGTCGCTAAATCTGACCTTTCAGCCAACATGAAGCAAATGAAGCTGGCTTTTAACCAGGCAGCCGAAGCAAGCTCAGTAGAAGAGATGAGAGCACCTATCGAAGAATTTGAAAAACTCGTTTTACAATCTGCAAATGCGAGCTTCCCACCAGAGCGTGAAGAACTTTTCCAAAGCGGCTTTAGCAAGCTCACAGATGCTGTTGATAGGCTCGAATCAAAATTAGATAACGATGACCTTAACGGTGCGAAAACGATACTGAGAGAAATAGACGACCTGAGAAAAGAATACCACGACAAAAAGAAGCCCAGTATTTGGTCGACGTTGTTTGGCTAATCGGAACGATACTTTCCTAATGAACCCGGAGTCCACAATGGAATACATCAGTAAATGTGAATGTGGACGTTGCTCTGCAAAGATCGTTTTGAGCCAGTCACTAGAAAATTATGAAGCAAGGGCTTGCCAATGTGAATTTTGCTTGCCCCGCAATGCAGCGTATTTATCCGTTCCGCTGGGTAACGTTACTCTTAGCCCTGCGTCTAACTTAAATGCAGTGACTCAAGGCTCCGGAGTGTGGCTCGCTTTTGGTAGTATACTCAAGCTACCTCAAGGTGCAGGATTCAGAGCTCTATCTTCTGTTTCAATTCAAGGAAAAGAACGCAGTGGAATGACGAATCCTTTCCAAGTTCTTTAACGATGAAATGGGACAGAAGATAAGCTCCCAAGGGCGAGTTTGCTTGGTTTTCATGCTGCGTTACCGATTATTGATTTAGAACCACTAGATCTTCAAATCGGTGCCTTGCCTGAAAATCAAGCAATTCTCGCTGAACCTAGCATCTTGAGGTAGTTTGAGTATATAAACACTGTGATGCATTACTTGCAGTAACGTATAACACAGATACCGCAACCAAAGGGGCATTTAACGCATCGTTATTACTCGCTAAAGACAAATCACGCATCAAGATCACACCTGCGTCACCTCATCTTCTACCTGCTGAAGCAAAAGTCGCTCGTTGGCGGTCTTTATGGATGGATACCATTTTCGACTCAAAAACATAGGACTCAAAATGAAGCATTTATTGGGCTTAGGACGCACCTCACTCCTCCTTTCTTTAAGTACTCTGTTCTCGCCTTTTTCACTTGGGTTCGATTTAAACAATTACTCAACCTCATTAGATTATGCGCAAGTTAAGCAGGTGAAGGCGGTACAAAATGCAAACAAAAGTTGGTGTTTTCACACAACCGTAAGACACAACGACCAAAGTTGGGAGCATTATGCCGACGAATGGCAGGTCATCGATTTGGAAGGCAATGTTCTGGGTGTTCGCCCCCTCGCCCACCCTCATGACAATGAGCAGCCCTTTACGCGCAGTAAGTGTGGCATTCAAATACCTCAATCTATTACCAAGGTGGCCGTAAGAGCCAAATGCAACGTACATGGTTATGGCGGAAAGCCAATCATACTCGATCTCACCGCATCGAAAGGTGATGGATATTTAGTACGCCGTATCAATGAGTAAACGTTAAAGTAAGGGAACGGTGTTGATGAATATATCCAATGTATATCCGATCGGTACTGTCGTATTTATCTTGTTTATGGGGCTCGGGTCGTCATCGCTATGTGCTCAAACGAGCCAAATATTGCTCACAAACGGAAATACGCAAGAGTGGGAACAGGAGTCCTTTTCAGGTCAAACGCGTTACGAAACCGTGAAGCTGGACGATAAAAAAGTGTTAAGAGCGGTTAGTCAGGGTGCTGCATCTGGATTAATTCTAGCGAAGCAAATTAACCTACTTGAAACCCCTTACCTAAATTGGAGTTGGCGAGTAGAAGAGAAGCTTCCTCAATTGGACGAACGTTCAAAAAATGGCGATGACTACGCCGCTCGGCTCTATGTAGTAATTGATGGGGGGTTAATGGCTTGGCGGACCCAATCCCTTAATTACGTATGGTCCAGCTCGCAAGACAAGGGAGAGGTTTGGGACAATGCGTACGTCGGTTCAAAAGTAAAAATGCTCTCCGTACAGGGAGTCAAATCACAGACTCATCACTGGTATAGTGAGAAACGCAACGTATACCAAGATCTCATTACTTACGTTGGCGACAAAGGCAGCGACAAAGCAAATCAAAAAGCCTATCAATACATTGATGTTGTCGCCATTATGACCGATACCGACAACAGCCAATCAAAAGCGGAAACCTATTACGGGGATATCGTCTTTAGCGCTAATTAGGCACTGACTTTGGGGCGTTTTTTAGCTATTCAGAAATGTATTCTCAGCCTATACCAAACAATCATATTTACATTATTGATATCAAATGGTTAGATAGCATCGCTTTACTTAAAAAGCGAAGGCTCAGAGAGGCGTAGATAATAAATGATTAAAGCGGTTTACTTTGATTTAGACAACACCCTCGTTGATCGAAATGCGAGTATCGATCGCTTTGCTCTGAAGTTCTATGACCATTTTTCCAAGCAATTAGTTGAGAGTGATATAGATAAAATATCTTCATTGATTAAAACACTGGATAATGGTGGCTACCTGAAACCGGACTCTCCATACAAACGGATCTACACCGCTATCGCCTATGAACTCCCCAAGCAACTGAACTGGCACTCCCCTCCTCTTCCCATTGAAATCGAGCAGTTTTGGAAAAATAACATTCCTGAATGTGCCGTTGAAATGAACCATGCACATGAACTGATTTCCACACTCAAGGAAAAAGGTCTCCACTTAGGCATAATTTCAAATGGAGAGGAGTGGAGCCGTCAACGCACAGCACACGCTACGTCATTTTCACACCATTTTTCTCAAATAATAAGCTCTGAAAAGGCCGGCTATAAGAAACCGGATAGCCGAATTTTTATAGAGTCAGCGAGAAGTGCTGGCTACTCTACGAGCGAATGCATTTACGTTGGTGATCATCCGGTAAACGATGTACAAGGCTCAATAAATGCCGGAATGAAAGCCATTTGGTTATCAGGCTATCACCCTGCGCCTCACAACTCTTTACTATTCGAACATGCAAGAAACTTAAAAGAAGTACAGCTTTTATTATCTTAATTCAATCAAATTACATTAATTATAAACTTGTATACTCAAGCTACCTCAAGAAGCTAGGTTCAGCGAGAATTGCTTGGTTTTCAGGCAAGACACCGATTTGAAGATCTAGTGGTTCTAAATCAAGAATTGGTAACGCAGCATGAAATCCAAGCAAACTCGCCCTTGGGAGCTTATCTTCTGTCCCATTTCATCGTCAAAGAACTTGGAAAGGACTCGTCATTCCACTGCGTTCTTTTCCTTGAACTGACACAGAAGGTAGAGCTCTGAACCCTGCATATTGAGGTAGCTTGAGTATGTGTTAATCCCAAAACATAATCTAATATTAATTTCAAATAAAAATAGAAAAGAAATACTAATATAAAATAGCAAAAACTTTTATCAAAATAATATCCCCACTCTAAAAATGTCTACTACTCTTATTCCAGCAAATATCTTCATTTGTATATAAATCTAATTATAGTCAAAGATAATATTTGCGATACAAACTATAAACTCGTTAAGTTGGAATTAAATATGAATAAAAAAGTAGATGAGAACGATCTATTTATAAAAAATAAAGAAGATAATAAATCGTTATCGGTTAACACGGATAATCTGTCAAAAATTGAAGGGAAGTATGAGCCTTCCGATAAGTTTGAATTTAAAACTGTTGAAGAGTTCTTTGAAGATGATGGGCAGATTCAAACCTATCGAGATTGGTCTACACTCGGCTTCGTTTTAGGCTGTAACCAGCCAACGGACAACAGCATCGAGCTTAAGTTTGAAACCGATGAAAGCACTCCTTGTGCCATTCTAATTAGCTTCCCGACCCCGACAGTATTCAGGTTAAGGTTCCACCCACTAGCAGAGAACGCCGAGTTTTACCCTAAAGCAAACTCCAGATCCATCGTTATGGATAGTGAGCAACAACTGTGCAGCAGTTTTTCTTCACCTGCTTTAGAGATTGAAGAGACAGGCATAGATTTCACGGTGTTCGTTAAGGATTCTGCAACAAACATCGCAACCATGAAACTGGTTATCAAGAAAAATCCATATCAGCTTTCGGTCTATAAGTTTGATGGAAGCGATTATATTCTGGCACACCAAGATGCATTCAACTCTATTTACTATCGCAAGAGAGTAAAATACTCAGATGATCTTGGCGAGAAATTAGAATACTCAATTATTCAAGCGAAGGAAATGCCAGAAAAGGCGAAATATATTGGGTTTGGTGAAAAGGGAGGCGAAAACTTCATTAGAAACGGAAGTAGGCTAACGTATTTTAATTTTGATAATATGCGTTATAGACAAATATATAATAATGGACCAAAGGATATACGAGAACCATTATACGATTCCAATCCATTTTTCCTTGAAACAAATCGCTATGATGACAAAAAAGTCGTTTATGGAATATTTGTCGATAATTTATCAGAAACGTTCTTTGATTTGGGTAGCTACAACTACAACAGAGAATACCTGTTTGGTAGTATTTACGGCGACCTAGACTACTACTTCTATCTTGGTGAAGATACGCAAGATGTACTGAAACAGTATTATAATTTTGTAGGTAAAACGCGCTTAAAACCTCGCCACAGCTTGGGTAACCAGCAAGGGTGTTACGGTTACATGAACAAATACGACCTCGAAGATGTGACCAATGGCTACCGTGGAAACAGCATTCCACTTGATGGGTTACACGTCGACGTCGATGTTCAATTTAACCATTGTACGTTTACCATGAACGAAGATTCCTTCCCTGCTGATACATTTGATACCCTTGCTGGTCGCGGCATCAAATGCAGCACAAACATTACTCCAGTCGTCAGTTACGTCAACTTCGACTACAAAACCTTTGAAAGTGGCGCCAAAAACGGGCTGTTTATCTCTGCCGACCAAATCAACGGCGGAAGCTCAAACTCTGAAGCAAGCGAAATTTTCTATCAAGGCGGTGTTTACTACGGTGGTGAGCGAGGAACATTTGGTCACTACCCAGATTTTGCACGTAAAGAAGTACGCCAATGGTGGGGTCAACAGTACCGCCTACTCTACTCCCGTGGATTAGAAATGGTTTGGCAAGACATGACCACGCCAGCAATCCCCGACCCGAGTGAACAAGAAAACACATACATCTACGCACCATGCGCTGATGATTACTGGCGTATTCCAGACAAAATTACGGGCGACAGCCGTTCGTTACCTTTCGAGCAGCTCGTCTCCGATAACTCGTTGAAGAAATACGAAGGTGAATCCAGCAAAGCCAAGCAAAGACTGGCGAAAGGTGACCGAGCCCCAGCTGCATCGATCAGAAACTTGTACTCTTACAACCTCCACAAAGCGACTTACCATGGTTTGAATACGCTATGGCTAATCAACCCATATAGCTTTACCACGGTTGGTGAAAACGGGATAACTGTAGAGGAATCGCAAAACATCATTAACGCGCTTGTGAAAGATAAGAAACTAGAACTTATTGATGCAAGCCACCAGCTGTATAAAGTGCTTACTCCATCCAAAGCTAAGCTCGCACTTCCTAAGTCGCTCAAGCAGTACGAAGCTGAAGTCCAAGCCATTCTCGAGCAATCTCTGACCATCGAAGCCAGACGTGCCAACAAGCGTAACTTCATCGTTGGTCGTGGTGGGTTTACAGGCATGCACCGTTTTGCGGCGCTTTGGACTGGTGATAACGCGTCTGAATGGGACTTCCTGCAAATCAATATTTCGCAGGTTCTCGCATTGGGCATGGCGGGTCAAAGTATGTCTGGTCAGGACATTGGTGGATTTGAGCCTGCAAACGGCACTGCACAAGAGTGGGCGGATCCGGAACTGTTCAGCCGCTGGATTGGCGCAGGTGCATTCCTACCTTGGTTTAGAAACCATTACTCGCGTAAAGGCACCAAGAAATTCCAAGAACCGTACAAATTCCAAGACGTTATCGATCAGGTAAGCCCAAGCGAAAAATACCTTTATGAGGCTGTACTGCCTATATCGCAGTACTACGTTCAATTGCGTTACCGCTTGATGCAGGTGTTCTACGATGGTTTGTTCAAAAATACATTGGACGGTTTACCCATTGTGAAGCCCCTTATCGTATCCGATGGGCATGACAACGCGCTATACAACGACAAAGCAGGATACCTCAACAACGAATTCATGGTTGGGGACAGCTTGTTAATTGCACCGGTCCTTAAAAAGGAAAACACAGGTGCGAATGGCTATCGTGATATCTATGTACCAAGTGGCAGCCGTTGGTATTCATTCAAAAACAATACTCAGCCGTTGTCGGCAGCCGTTGAAGGCGGAACCGAGATCATCGGTTACAACGCTCAAATCAGTGCATCGCCAGACAAAGTACCTTTCGTTGTGCCTATCTATGTTCGCGAAGGGGCTATTCTACCAACCATTGAACTTGAGCAATATGTTGGCGAACTGAACAAAAGCCATCAGATGAACCCAGTTACGTTAAACATCTATCCGGGTAAAGAAACGGAATACATCATGTTTAATGATGATGGGGAAAGCCGTTCGTCCGCTCCGAAAGGTCTGGTCGAGCAAGGTGCGGATCCGCTGGCCAACAGTGAGTTCAGAAAAACACGTATCCACCATCATTTTGTTAACGATAAGCAGCGTGACATCAGCCTAGCATGGTTGCACAACAACTATGCTCCACTGGAAGATCACTACTACGTCGCTATTCAAGATGATCCGGACTACCCAACCGAGCCACTATCTTCCATCAAATTGGTGTCTGCGAACATATCACCTTCCGTGGATGAACACATTGAATTCATCAACGTTGGATCGGACGAAGCAAACGCAGAAGCGCTTGCAAACAGCCAAACAAACGCTTGGTACTACAACCACAGCATTCGTACATCGTTTGTGAAAGTGTTCTTTGATCCTTCACTTCAAACGCTTACGCCTGTGGCAAGTGACGTTCACCAAGATGCTTACAGCCTAGCAGATGCGCCTAACTACACATTGCAGGTCACGTATAAGTAACCGCTGTTTCCCATAACAGAAAAAGCAATGCTATCGCCACCCAAGCAAAACCTTTTGTTTGGGTGGCTCATTTCAAAAAGAAATTCAACAAATTTTGCGTTGGGATTAATACCCAACATGAATCAAGGAAAAACCATGATTAAAACTTTCCGTATTGTTGCCGTCGGATTGCTCGCAATCTCGGGGTCAGCAATTGTAAGCAATGCCGCAGCAGAAACAGAGCCAGAAGTACCAGTCAGTGACGAGTATTTTCAATCGGTATTAGTCAGCAAAGACTTTACGTTTGAAGACGGCTATATGATTGAATCCGCCGATTTTACTGGCGATGGCTATCCCGACATCGTAACGTTTGGACTCGGTGCTTATTCAAAGGTATTGATTGATGACAATGTCTATTCGTACCCGTTGAAGTCAAAAATATACTTATTTGAAAACCCTGGAATCGAGATTGATCAAGGCGACCAGTCGTGGAAGCACAGAGTTATCGCGGATCTCGATACGCCTGTTGCGTTGAATAAAGTCGATATCGATGGTGACGGAGACATTGATATTTTGATGAGCAACGAATATGGCAAAGACGTTAATGAACCTTTAAACGGTGGAGGAGCGTACTTTTGGTTAGAAAACCCAGGAATGAAAGGTATAGAGCAAGATAAGCCATGGGTGAAGCACCTTATTGGTAATCACACGGCGATGCACCGAATTGTGGTTGGCAAATTTACGCAAGACACCACACCCCAAATCATTGCCATGCCCGTCACCGGAAAACAACACAATGTTCACGCTGCAATTCCCCTTGCTATTCATACGGTTCCAACCAACCCTAAACAAGTAGAACCTTGGGATAAAACCATCATTATGGATAGCTATTTCCATGTCATTCATGATGCTTGGGTAGGGAAAAATGACGCCCTAAGCGATTTTGATGTCCTATTAGTGGGCAGCCAAGAAGGGATCAATTGGCTCTATTTTGGCCGAGATGAGAAATGGCACATCGAGCCTGTGAGTAAAGGTGAAACGGATCTATCGCCGTACATTAACCCCGTAACAAATGAACCCAAAACCGTGAACTGGTTTACCGGAGCCAATACGCCAGCTCCAGGGAAAGTAAATGGACAACCGCACAAATTTATCGCTGCAATCGAGCCTTTCCACGGCACCAAACTCGCCACATACGTAAACAAAGACGGGGCTTGGCAGCGAAATGTCATTGGGCAATTTGGTGAAGTGGATTCCCAAGGTTTTGGGACTGGACACTACATGCTGACTCATGACTTCGACCAAGATGGAACCGACGAATTTATTGGTGTTTTCTTACGTCCACCCGCAGGGCTTATTTACGGAAAGGTCAGCGATCTTGAAAGCAACTCATTCGATGTCGTCAGGGTGTTTGAGAAATCAACTGCACGTGCAACGCTGGCTGATTTTAACCAAGATGGAAAAAAAGACATCGCCACCATTGGATACAAAGTCCGCTTTTACTATGAAGAAGACGAACCTCAGCTCTACATCCACTTAAACATTATCGATTCCAACAAGTAAAAGAGATTATTCCCATGAAATATCATAATGAGCAATGCGCGCGCAAAATAGACGTTGATTTTGGATGCAAACATATCACTGGCGCCTATATCGAAGCTGCCGAACTTTACCCCATTGGCGAACGCACTATTATCATCAACGTAAGTGATGAAGACATTGTTCTATCAGGCGACCCAGTGACTCGTTTAGCCCCTCGTAAATCATTGGTTTCACAAGACACGACCATTGTTTCGGCTAAGCAGGTATTGCTTGTAAACGTCGTGACTCAAGAAAACCTTGGTAATGTTGTCCTTCAAGATGGCTGGCAGCTTGCTAGTGACATTTTTGGTGAGGGCTTAAATGGTGTTCCACTTTGGCGCTCACCCATCACAACCGTTGGGAGTGTTATTCAACCAGACATTGCTACGTTCGATCAGAGCCCTCTTCCTGTTTGTGATATTAAGGTCAACCTTTGGTATGCGCCATCACGTACCGACTGCGCCATTCACAACCATGAAACCGACGATTTTATTGAGTATCACACTCAGATAGTTGGTGTAGGAAGGATGCAAAAGTTCAAAGATGAACGAAAAGAGTCGCTTTATGAAGACATCATTTTAGCGCAAGGGAATACGCACGAATTGTTCTGCGTCGTTAGTGACCCCGTAGAGCAAAGGTATGACTACCCTTGGCATCAATACTATTCAGACACCGACTGCATCTGGTTGGTAACGGAATTGCATCCTAGAAGGTAAGCTCCATCCTTTATTGTTTTATCATTCATAGCTGAGGTTACTTATAAAAAAATCCGATAAACAGTGTTTATCGGATTTTTCATGCGCTTTATAGCATTATTTAATGCCCATCGAGCTCTATAGATAAGCAGGCTAAATCCATTAAGACCAAGCCATATATCAAAATCACCAATTATGAATAACTATCTCACCGCGGTCTGGCGTTGCATCGAAGATAATGGATTGATCATCCCATTTGAACGCAAGAGCTTGTCCTGCTTGCTCCACTTTCTTAACACCAAATTGTGCTGGCACTTTCACTTTCAGTGTCAGCGGCTCGTCGTAGACTTCATCGGCTAGGGTATCGGTTAAGTTTAGCGTCATCACTTTTTCATCTACGCTGACTAAATCGACAGTCGCAACCGCTTTTTGCTTGTGATATTTCACTGCTTTTTCGAACGTGGTTACCCAAGCATCATCTTTGGATTTCACAATATCCAGCTGATTTTCAAACACATCTTGCGGAACCAAATCACTCCAGTCGGCGCCGCCATCTGGTCCGACAATACTGTGCCAAGTTAGGATATACAAACCGCCTGACTCCAATGCAAAATCCAAGACAAATTCAAATTTTTCCAAGTCTTGAAGAATGTAAGCATTGGTTGAACGAAGGTAGTAATACGCCCCTTCCCATGTGGCAAAGTCGTAAGGCATCACCACATATTTAGCCGGATCCCATGCCCGCGCTGCAATGAAGCCTGTGTCGTGAAGATATTTAGCAATATCGCTATTGTAGCTACCAAATGGATAAGCAAATGTTGTTGGGCGCTTACCCGTGTTCGCTTCAATTCTGTCTGAGGCGAACTTCACTTCATCATCATAACGATCTGGAGTAACTGGCGGGTGCGTTATGCCCTGCCAGTCGGTGTAATCATCGTTAAAATCGTGGTGAAGTACCGTATGGTTAGCCATTTCAATGCCAGCATTATGACCTTGAACGATAGGCTCCCATCCTAGCCATTCTGCCGTTGATGTGGTGACAAATATCGTCGCTGCCATATCACGTTCCATAAGCTGAGGAATCGCAATGTCTTTCTGACCTGGCGAGTAGTCGTCGAACGCCAGTACCACCGCTGCGTCTTGGAACCCCTTCCAATTCGCAATTTCGTAATCCAGTTGAGTGCTTGCCATAGCAGGTGCCGACAAAAGCCCAACGCAAGCCATCATAGTTAACTTATTGATAGTCATCGTATTATCCTTGTTGAACAACCGACAACCATCCTGTGCTACTTATACGCGATCTTCAAAGTTTTATAAAAGAACTGCAATCAGACACTCACCCAAACATGTAATTGATAATTAACATAATTTCCGAGACCTTCAGCAAAGAAAATGCCGTGGGTATAGTTTCTAATCTATAGTTCTTGGTTTTTCTTTGATGCGCTCACAATGAACTTTTCGACCTCGGCGTAGAAAAGCGATGGATCATTTTGCACCCAGTGATTCGCGCCTTTAAACGAAACATTGTTTAAGGTTTGTATAAAGTTAAGGGCTCGCTCGCACCCCTCTAGGCTCTGGGTTCCCCAAAAATAAGTAGTGGGTATTGATAGGTTTTCGAATATTTGCCCCCAACTTACAACACCACGGCTATCCTGAGTATCATGTTGAGCATAGATCTCACTCGCCGTTTCTCCCAACACTAATGGGTCACAACGCCTAAGCGAGGACAAATACTTAACCCCAGCACCATGATGCCATTTAAGGGTAAACCGTTTTGCGAACCCTTCACCTTTCACCCACTCAGAGAATTCCGCTTTTGTTAATCCCGAATATTGTTCCGCTATGATTTGAGAAAGAATGATGCTCTCTTCATGAAGCCCGCCTTCGGCATTAATGAACCCCTCAACGATACGATTCGTATCAAACTGGCAGACCAGCGTGGAAATGTCGCCTCCCCATGAGTGCCCGAGTAGGTAGCATCTATCAATGCCCATTTGATCTAACGCTTTTAGAATACGTTTTGCTTGCGTTTCCGTGGAATGGGAAGAGCAAGAAGCAGGTGAATAGCCATAACCACACATGTCAAACATGATTAGGTTGTAATTGGGCAGCCAATCAATGGCATCAGCGAAGCATTGATGGGACTCACCTAAACCATGAATAAGGACGAGTGTTTCTTGAGATTCTACCTTTTGCGTGGATAAGCAATACAGGCTATCCCCATCTATTTGTAACCATTTTTCGACTAACACTTATTTTCATGCTCCCTTTTGATATTGCTTAATCTTAACCAACCCAAAGCCTATTGAAACAAAAAAAAGTGCGCGATAAGCACACTTTTATAAAATATTTATGGGATAAATTATTGGTATTTTGCTGCTGTAATAAATTGCCCAAAAGACTCACACCAAACTATCACGCTATTAAAGTTTTCTGGCTTGATACCTGCTGGTACTTCAACAACGAAATTCTCAAAAGTTTTCACGTCTCCCACTTGAACCATTTGCGATTTTATCCGATTGAAATCCGATTCTGTCTCTACAAATTCTGGCGAAAGATAGAGCTTGTAGTCTGGCCCTGGAGCAAGTTCTCCTTCCAGAGTGATAAAATCTGAACCAATAGAAACGGCTCCTTCCCCCCAATGAAGCGCATCACTGTCTTCGAGTTCTTTTTTAAATTGAGCAGTAAACAGTGTTTCAAGGGATTTCTCTTCTATCACAGCCGTACTTGGAGCTGGCGGCGCAGTAAGAATAGGAAGCGCATAGATACCGGCACCAAACCCCAACGCCCCAACAACGCCGTGAGTAGCAACAAGTAGAGCCAACGTACGTATTTTCATTATATTCACCTGAGTAAAGATTAAACCTGTGGTTTTGAACTTAGCTGGTTATTGCTAGACGCCTCTAAGCGCTCTACCTCTTTGTTGAGTTCTGCAATTTTTTCACTCATTAACTTATGGCATCTATCCGCCAGTTTTCTAGCATCCGCTAGCTGATAATCCGACACATCAATGGGTTCCAGCATTTCAGTAATCACTATGCCATTGTTGATGCGGTTGAGTGAAAACTTATTATGAGCATTGCTGACGCACATTGGCGTAATAGGCACACCCGCTTCGATTGCAGTACGAAACGCCCCTGTTTTAAAAGGCAACAAACCACGCCCTTTGCTTCGGGTTCCTTCTGGGTAAATCCATACAGATAAATCACGTTGATGAATGGCTTCTGCTACTTGCTTAATTGTATTTCGGGCTTTGGACTTGTCTTCACGGTTAATCAAGATGTTGCCTGTAATCCAGTAAAGCTGACCAAAGAATGGAAGCCACAACAAATCCCGTTTTCCCAAAGTCACGGTTCTTGGGCGTAACATGCCGGGAGAAGTGACAAAATCAAACACGTTCTGATGATTAGAAATATAGACACTGTTATCAGGTGTTGGTGCATTCTCCAACCCACGCTGAACCAGCTTTATGCCAAAGAGCTTATGGAGCTGATTAAACCAACGGCAAAATGTATAAACATGTTTAGGGTTTCTAGGGTTAAAAGCACAGTATAGGCAGGCACATATAGTAATAACGACCAAAAACACCCCAACTAACAATAATCGTAGAACAGCAAGCAAAACTCTCTCCTTATCGAGTATGGCGGCTAAAACCGCACTAATTCAGATTGTTATACTCAAGCTAACTTAATATGAAAAGTTCGGTAACCGTTAATTGAGTGCAGAGTTAGAGTTTTCACTCAATCTCAATCAAATGCAACTTTTGCTCAGCCATCATCTTAATGCCTTAGTAACCTCATTGATTGCAAAAATCGCCTCGAAAGATCAACAGACCCTAATTACGATCATATTAATATTCAACATACTATCCTCCGCCTATATCTATCCTAACAACTTCTAATTATTAACAAACCCTCGAATAGGTAAACTCGGCTTATGTTAAACAAAACAGTATTGGCGCTGGCAGTGACCGTTCTGCTTAGTGCCTGCGGCGGCGGTGGTTCTTCTACCAATGAACCCGTACAAAAACCCACACCAACACCAACACCAACACCAACAAGCAAAACGATAACCGTCATCGACGGCTACCTTAGTAATGCCGCCGTATGTATTGATAGAAATAAAAATGGTCAATGTGATAACGGCGAGCAACTGAGCACAACGACTGATGCTTCTGGAAAGATAACCATTGATAAAGCGGATTTTGCCCACCCAGTCATTGCACAAGTGATTGCAGGTCAAACTCAGGACTCAGACAATCCGGGTTACCTAAGCCATTCCTATGAAATGATTGCTGGCGCAGGTGAAGAGAGCATTACACCATTTACGACGTTAGCAAAAATCCACAAAATGGACATGTCGGCGTTAGCTGCAAGCTTAAACCTTCCTTTAGATGCTTTCACCGGAGATTATGTCGCTAAAAAGACGTCAAACAACGACTCCGCCAAAGCACATTTGTTTGCACGCGCCATCACTCAACAATTTAGTGAAAACCTTTCAGATGCGGATGCCAACGAACTGCTCACAATGTCTGGCAAGTTAACGGCAGAAATAGCAAAGCTTGTTAACGAAGGTAAAGATCTGGATAGCGTGGATCTGGACTTCGATTCTGATGGTAAGGTCAAAAGAAAAGACAAATACCAAGGCTTAACGAAATATCTCGAATCTGGAAAGTTTTGGGTATCAACACTCAACAACAATGATTACCTGCTGCAAACAGCGAATTTTGCAGATGGTAAAATGAATGGCTCTCTATTTGGCGCAACAGACAAACCTTATGAGATAGCGGGTAAGTCTTTAACGTTCACTGACTCAAATACGTCTATGGACTTCTTCTATGTCACGCCAGAATTTGCATTAAGCTTTTCTTCCATCAACCATTTACCTCTGATTTGGAGTAAGCAAGATTTCGTTTCCGGTGTTGAAGCTGATGTAAAGGCATCGGATTTAATAGGTAAACGCTGGTACCACATCCGCGATATCATCGACGTTGACCAACACGCACAACTTCAATTGGTCGAACTTCACTTTAAAGATGCTCAAACCGTTTCAGTGAAGCCCTATAAGGAAGAAGCGTTTGATGCAAGTTGGACGTTTACAGAAGGCACGCATAGTAATGGTGCAACAAAACAGACAATAGCGATCTCCTTTACTAACAATGCCCAGCACGACAGCTTGAATAGAGAGGCTGCACTCACACTCGTCACCCAGCTCCAAAGTAAAGGGGTTATTCTTGTCGACAACACGTCAAGTCAGTTGAAATCGGATAACCTGCTTATAAAAAGTAAAAAGTTTGCATACTTTATCTATGAAGAATGGGCACGAAACACTGCTCAACCAATTTCAGATTTACATGCTTATCTTACAAAAAGACCAATGTATATCAGTGAATTTCGTAATAGCGCGGGCAGTCAATTCGACACCATTTTCTTTAGCTCTGAGAACCAACTTTCAACCAGTTATTGTGGCGGGTCTTCTGGGTGTAAAAATACCCCGTACACAATCGCAAACCAAACTCTCGATTTTGACCAATATCAGTTTGAATTTATCGATACGAATACAACCTACTTGTTAAGTTTCGACAAAAACGATGAGCTGGCAATTTGGACAACGCCACAATTTTGGAGAACATCCAAAAATATCGATGATTCGTTTGTTAAGGGAAATACTTTCTATCACCTTCGAGATATTACCTCTTCTACCCAACATGCTATTCCTGTTTTAACCACACTAGCGTTTGGCGACGATAACACCGTCACCATTACTCCAGAGGGCGAAACAGGGTTTACAGCAACATGGGAAGTCAAAGATTGGAAAGATCACAATCAAAAAGAGTACCGCATAATTGACATTGTTTTCCCTGAAGGAGAAAAGGATAGACCGAGTTTGCGCAAAGAAAACGGAATGAGACTAGAGGTTTACTTCTCAACACCTAACCTGTCTTTAACCGACAACCACGCAAGCATTGCTATGAATCGAGATAACATGCTCTTCTCTAACGAAGCCCTAGCGAGATCAATTTATACTCGTTGGAAAAAGTAAATTCTTTGAGAATGTCTTCATTTATAAAGGCTGCGTTTTGTAGCCTTTTCTTTGGTTTTTTCTAACTTTAAACAAGCTAACTTCCTAATCCGATACGATCGTAATGGTCCGACACGTGTAGCTACCCACTCTACAAACCGAGATAATCCGCAGATCACCCTATAAAATTCGCAAATATCGGTTGAGCCATAAAATTCATAGAAATCATTTTCCTCCTTCAACGTCGGTCTCTTTCTATTCTCTGAATTTGATACATGGTAGCTATTTGGCTTACAGAACTTTGCTGTTTTCATTCTTTCCCTCTCCTCGGTCTGATTTGCTAAATCATCTCCAAAAGATTCTGTTTTGATCGATAAACGAACCAAGTAGAGCATCACTCTTCCTTGACTCAATACCAGAATACGGTTCATCATCTTTTTATCAATGGAGTTAAATGAAAGGCTCTTTTCATGAATAAAAAGAATGTTGACTGGAATGATTTACAATTATTCCTTGCTGTGGCTCGTGAAGGCGGGCTTTCTGCTGCTGTAAAATCCACTCAGCGTAGCGCGGCAACGTTAGGAAGAAGAATGTATGCCCTAGAGCGGGGAATTGGGAAAGAACTGTTTATTCGACACGATAGAGGTTACGAGCTTCTAGCCGATGGTAGAAAGTTGCTTGAAGAACTCACCAACATTGAAGCAAAGATCCTTAACCTAACCACTCCCGCTTCCCAGCAAGCAGATAGGCCTCTTGTCAAAATATCCGCAGGGACTTGGACAACCTTATTCCTTATAGAAAACCTCAATTCGCTGTCAGAAGTATTGCCAGATATTCGCCTACGATTTGTCTCTACCGAAAAAACGTTAAATATCACTCACCGAGAGGTGGTTATTGGGATCCGCAATACTCGACCAACAGAGGAAACGTTAGCTTGTAGGAAACTAAAACGGGTAGACTTTGCACCCTATGCGACGCATTCCGCACAAGATACTTGGATCAAATTGCAGGCAGATGTTCCATCAGCTCGGTGGCTTGAACGCCATGCTAGCGATGACGTAATTTGCGAGGTAAATGAACCAAGAAACAGCCTTGATTTGGCACTAGCAGGGAAAGGCATAGCCTTACTCCCTACGTTTATTGGTGATGCTCAACCTTCACTCGTTCGAGCCGGAGCCATCATTGATGAGTTAGGACACGATCAATGGCTAGTCACTCACCAAGATGATCGCTATCTTCCTGAAGTCCGCGGCTTGATCGACAGACTGTGCCAATTTTTGGTGTAACCTTGAATTCAGCGGTCTTTTAACGCTGCGCCATCGGATGATCGGGATTCATCTGAAGCAAATCCCAAAGGTTTCCGTACAAATCTTCAAATACGGCGACGGTGCCATAATCTTGTTCGCTGGGTTCACGCACAAAATGAATGCCTTTTTCTTTCATGCTATTGAAGTCTCGCCAAAAATCATCGGTGCGTAAAAACAAAAATACCCTACCGCCCGCTTGGTTTCCAATAAACGGTCTTTGCTCAGGCTTTGATGCTTTCGCCAGTAATAATGCTACGCCATCGGACCCCGGAGGAGATACCACAACCCAACGTTTATCCTGTTCTGGTTGATAGGTATCTTCTACTAATTCGAAGTGGAGTTTATTGATATAGAAGTCGAGTGCGTCATCGTAATCATCAACGACGAGAGAAATATGGATGATACTTTGTTTCATGTGACTGCCCCTGATATTAAGTGGCTACATGTTATCAAACCGTATTTGAGAACAAAGAGAATATTAGGACTAACCAGAATTCCATTCAGTCATGAACGAGCTAATTTGAATCAATTATGAGACTTAAGGTGACTCTTCATCCCATAACGTCATTGCCACATTTGATTGAAGTAGTGTTTACGCTCTATTTTTCAGTGAATTAACAACCAACAGACTTTGGTTTCGGCTTTTAAGGTTGTGGTTGTAATTGCACCATTATTGAACAAACATTAATCAAACCTACCTTCTGGGGCTTTTTTATTTGGCTCTGGTTGATGATCCAATTTCTCGAATGCTGGTATGAGAGGGAGGAACCCATGTGCTATATATTTGCTGGTCAATCGCCAGAGAATTATCAATTTGTCTCGCGCTCTGTTCGCTTAGGTGGTCATTCCACCAGCGTTCGGCTTGAGTCCAAGTTTTGGACAGTTATTGATGAAATAGCGACAGTTCAACATATGACAACGGGTCAGTTTCTTTCATTACTTTATGATGAAGCCACCGACTTGCATGGCGACATATCCAATTTTGCCTCATTGCTCCGATGCTCCTGCGTAATGTACCTTTCTCAGCCAGAAAAGGTACTCAAAACCGCTAAGCAGCAACTTCACGCTCAGGCTCATTGATCGAGTGAAGTTCTAAATACCGCTCCCCCCTAATATCGGTATAGGTGCGGGTACATGTTAATAAAGTTACATTTTTTTAACATGTGGTAGCATACTACCACCACCTCTCAGTGGTTCACGTTTATATTGATTTAAAAATCAATAACAGCAAAGTGAGCCACAAATGACAAAAGCCATTCACACCATGATTCGAGTACTTAACTTGGATCGCTCCATTCAATTTTACTCGACCGCCCTTGGGTTAGAACTCGCAGATCAATATGAATTTGACGGGTTTACCTTAACCTATTTGCGCGATCCTAATTCCGGATTTGAAGTCGAACTGACCCTGAATCACGGCCGAGATTCTCCTTATGAACATGGCGATGCCTATGGCCACTTAGCGGTATGCATCGACAATATCGAGCAAACTCATCACTCGTTAACTGAGGCGGGATTTACCCCTACTCCCGTTAAGTCGATGCAACATAACAACAAAACCATGGCGACGTTCTTTTTCTTAACCGATCCCGACGGTTACAAAATTGAATTTTTGCAAAAACATGGTCGATTCCAATAACGGATTACACTGGAGGTCGTAAGGATGAACGATCAAAATCTAAGTAGAAGAAAGTTTCTAAAACTCTCTTCAGTTAGTGCAGCAACAGCGCTAACACTCAGCCTTTCTGGATATTCGCTTGCTGGGCAAAAATGGCAAATGAAGGTCTCGAAACTCAATACCGAAGAAGCCAACTTACTATTGGCATTATGTCGACGTATCTACCCTCACCCGCACCTTGCTGATTTCTTTTATGGCGCGTGTGTGGAAAGCCTCGACGGGCAATTGTCTGGCGACAGCCTTGCCTCCTTTAAACAAGGATTGTCGACGCTCAATAAGAGTGGATTTTCTACGATGTCCGTAACGGCTCAAGACGCCGTTTTAAACAAGCTTTCCTCTGAACCTTTCTTTCAAACAGTGCGAGGCAACATGGTGGTTTCTTTGTACAACAACCCAAAAATTTGGGCGAAGTTTGGCTATGAGGGTCCTTCCTTTTCAAAAGGAGGATATTTGCATCGCGGTTTTGATGACATTGATTGGCTGCCAATGGAAAACAAGGAGGTGTCCAATGGCTAAATTTGAACTTGCTGACAGCAGCGTCGTGGTCGTGATTGGGTCCGGCGCAGGCGGGGGGACGCTCGCCAATGAGCTGTGTCAAAAAGGAGTAAAGGTGGTGTGTTTGGAAGCTGGCACGCACTTAAATTACGCCAAAGACTTTAAAAACGATGAATGGCACATGTTTGGCAAAGAAGCGTGGCTGGATAAAAGAACGACCTCTGGCACATGGGAAGTTGCACGCGATTTCCCTAACTTACCCGCTTGGATTTGCAAAACCGTTGGCGGCTCAACCCTCCATTGGGCAGGCGCCAGTTTAAGAATTCAAGAACACGAGTTTAAGGCTCTCACTCACTACGGCGAAGTGAAAGACGCAGCGTTACTCGATTGGCCAATTACCCTTGCCGAACTCGAACCTTACTACGATAAAGCCGAAGACAAAATGGGGGTCACGCGCACTCACGATATACCTGGCTTGCCGGGGAACAATAACTACAAAGTCATGGAAGCGGGTGCCCGTAAACTCGGCTATAAGCAAGTGCATACGGGTAGAATGGCGATTAACTCTCAGCCTCGTGATGGCCGCCCTGGCTGCATGCAACTTGGGTTTTGTTTCCAAGGATGCCGCATGTCGGCTAAATGGTCGACGCTGTATACAGAAATCCCTAAAGCAGAAGCCACAGGGAATTTCGAACTGCGCTCAAGCAGCACAGTGCTAAAAGTCACCCATAACGATAAAGGGCTCGTAGACGGTGTGCTCTATGCAGACAAAGACGGTAACCAACAGCACCAGAAAGCTCGAATCGTCTGTATTGCAGGTAACTCCATTGAGAGCCCAAGAATATTGCTCAACTCTGCTTCTAACATGTTCCCAGATGGCTTAGCGAACAGCTCCGGTGAAGTCGGCCGAAACTACATGCGCCACATGACAGGATCGGTCTACGCGGAGTTCAGTAAGCCGGTTAACATGTACCGAGGCACCACCATGGCGGGAATCATTCAAGACGAATCGATTCACGATCCTAGCAGAGGGTTTGTGGGTGGATTTGAGATGGAAACCTTGTCTCTTGGCTTGCCCTTCATGGCCGCTTTCCTTAAACCCGGAGCATGGGGTACCGATTTTGCCAACTCAATGGAGCAATATGAACACATGGCAGGCATGTGGCTAGTCGGTGAAGACATGCCACGTTCCTCGAATCGTGTTTCACTGAATTCCGATGAACTGGACGCTAACGGTTTGCCCATACCTAACGTGCATTACGACGATCACCCTAATGATGTGGCGATGCGGGAGTACGCTTATGAAAAAGGCGAACAAGTGTATGAAGCCGTCGGGGCAATCAAAACCCATCGCGTTGTGCCTTATCCTTCCACTCATAACCTAGGGACAAACCGAATGAGTGAGAAAGCAAAAGATGGTGTGGTTAACCGTTGGGGGCAAACCCACGATATCAAAAACCTCTTTGTATCGGACGGTAGCCAGTTCACCACAGGTGCGGCGGAAAACCCTACGCTAACCATCGTGGCACTCGCCATAAGGCAAGCGGATTACATTGCAGAGCAATTGGTAGCTCGAGCTCTATAGCTTAGAACTCAACACCGCAGTACTGTACTGCGGTGTATATTTATGTATGGTTAGTCCACCAGCCCTTCTTTATCAAAGAATGGGAATGGTCCTTCATAGTCTCCAATGTAGCTAACATGGCTCAACACTCCCTTGTCATCTACCTTGAATAATTGAATTGCCTTAGGTTCCATTTGAAACGCTGGGATCCCTTCTTTATCAAAGTCTAATGCGACGCTATGACTGTGCGAAGGCCCAACCCAAACTGGCACGCCCTTCCAAATGGCAGTAATAGTACGATGCAAATGCCCCGTTATAATCCCAACCACTGAATCAAACGGTGCAATAACGTCCCATAATGCCTCAGCATTGTGCAAGTTTTGTACATCCATATGGTTTATTCCAACTTCCATCGGAGGGTGATGCACAAACAAAAGTACGGGTTTGGACGTCTCCTTCAATTTCGATTGCAACCAATTTAAGCTGGTGCTAGCAATACACCCATGCGGCTTTTCTGGTATCGATGAATCCAGCCCAATCAGCAGACAATGCTCTGTTTCCAGTGAGAAGTTACACTCAACAGAATCTTCAAAATCCACCAACTCTCTTAGCCCTTCACGTAAACGAATCTTGTGATCGTGATTGCCAGGAATAACGCGGACTGGCGCATTCAACTGGCTTAGCTCGCGCAGAACAATGGCGTATTCTTCATCTAAGCCAAAATCGCCTAAGTCGCCTGTAATAACAACCAAGTCGACATTCAAACGGTTGATGTGTTGGACCGCATCTTTAAGGCACTGCAATGTATCCACTTTTTGATACGCGAGTTTACCTTCCTTCTTAATATGTAAATCAGTCAACTGAGCAATCAGCATCTTTGCTCCCTAATAAAATAATGTGTTGGCTGTTTACGGACAAATTCACGACCTGCCCCAATTCAAAGTTTTGGCGATCAAAACAGTCAACCGCAACCGGATTCTCTAAATCACACTCTACGGTCAGCCTCGTCCTATCACCCAAGAATGCGAGATGAGTAATGTGTCCGCTAAGAGAGTGGTCTCCTGAATCTGAAATGTACATGTCTTCCGGTCGGACCATGACCGTCATGACTTCACCCTCTTCATTATCATTCGGTTGCGATAATGGGAGGGTTTGCGCATTAGAGAGTTTAAGCGCTGCACCGTTTTTCCAGCCATCGAATCGGTTGGCCTCTCCGATAAAATCGGCCACAAACGGAGAATCGGGCTGACGATAAATTGCTTCTGGCGATCCAATCTGTGCAATCTCACCATGATCAAGAACAGCGATACGATCGCCAATCACCATGGCTTCTTCCTGATCGTGCGTAACATAAACGGCGGTAATGCCTAATTTTTTTAGCAGCACTTGAATATCATCTCGAAGACGTTTGCGTAAAAGAGCATCCAATGCAGAAAGTGGCTCATCAAGCAGTAACACCGCAGGCTCTACGATAATGGCTCTTGCTAAAGCCACACGCTGCTTTTGCCCGCCAGATAGTTGCGATATGTCTCTCTGAGAATAGGGTTCTAGATCAAACATAACCAGCATCTCTTGCAGCTTTTTCTTTCGTACTTCCTCTGATACACCTCGGATTTTTAAGCCATATTCAATATTTTGAGAGACGTTCATATTGGGAAAAAGGGCATACGATTGAAATACCATTCCAACGTTGCGCTTTTCAATTGGTAGTGGCGTTACGTCTTGTTCTCCAAACGAAATGGAACCGCCACTGTCACACTGCTCCAAGCCTGCGATCATTCTTAGCGTGGTGGTTTTTCCACACCCAGAAGGTCCTAGCAAAACAAGGATTTCTCCTGGGGCGATATCTAGGCTTGTCTCCTTCAGCGCCACTGAACCATTGGGAAATGTCTTTTTAACATTATTGAGGGTAATACCCTGTATTTGATGTGCTTGACTCACTTACATTGCTCCTTTATTTGAATTTCGTTTTATCAGCTGAGTCGCCACTAACAGTGGAAGCAACAAAAGCAAAAATATAAGCGTATAGGCTGATCCGATTTCAAGCCGCATCGAGGCATAGGCATCAGCAAGCCCAACTGGCAGTGTTTTCGTTAATGGTGTGTGCAGCATCCAAGTAAGGTTAAATTCCCCTATGGATAACGTTAGTGTCATTAATGTACCGCTCACAATACCGGTAATGCAGTTAGGGACGATAATATCGACAAATCGTCGCCAAAAACCCGCGCCCAAACTTGCTGCACCTTCTTCTAACACTTTGAAGTTAATGCTGTTCAGCGCTGCAAGAATCGCATTCACCATAAATGGAAGCGTAAACACCACATGCCCAACTAAGATGAAAGCCCAACTGGATCTAAAGGTAGAAAAGTGTCCATAAGTGGTGATCAATCCGATGGATATTGCCAATCCAGGAACGGCGATGGGTAACGTAATCAGCTCTTGCAGCATTTCTGTCAGCCGGCTTCGCTGCGCCGCCAAATAATACGCAAGCGGCACCCCTACCACTAAGTTCACGACCACCGCAGCTAAGGCAATAAATAACGTTAACCACAGCGTTTGCGAGTACAGTTCCCAAACTTCAATAACCCAACGAAACGTAAGCCCGCTTTTTACGCCCACAAAGTAATTATTTGTTAGCCCAGCAAGAACCGACATAGCAACCGGAATGACCAAAAACGCACAAACTAAAATGGTGAATAAAAGAGGAATATAAAAGGTGTAATCACGCTTCATTTTTACGCTCCCATATTGATCGATGCCATGCCATATCGCTTGGCGATACTCAGGCAAATCCAAGTGACACCACCGAGCACAATGCTTAATGCTGCGGCCATGGGTAAATTGGCACTTAACGTAAACTCGGTATAAATCGTCATTGGAATTACATTAAGATCGGTCGCTAGAGCAAAAGCAGTACCAAATGCTCCCATTGATGTTGCAAAACACAGAGAGCCGGAAGAGATCAAACCCGGAACTAACGCAGGTAACGTGACATCTTTAAATGTTCTCAAAGGGCTAGCTCCTAGAGAACGAGCCGCCTCCATTAAGCTGTAGTCCAACTTTTCAGCCGCCACCATGACCGTTAAAACGACTCTTGGAATGGAAAAGTAAAGATAACCGATAAACAATCCAGCAATGGAGTACGCAAACGTCCAGCGCTCTCCAACCAGCAATAGCCCTAACTCGGCCGAAGCACCTTGTCTTCCCGCCAACATGATGACAAAAAAGCCGATAACAACACCTGGGAACGCCAGTGGAAAGCTGATCATTGCAATCAACCACCGCTTCCCAAAGAAGTCATAACGAGTTAAAAACAAACCACATACGATTGCGATTACCAACGTCAACAGTGTCACCGTTACGGAGAGCACAACTGTCGACCACAAGCTTTGATAATATTGTTCATTTGCAAGAATGTCGTAATAGTTCCCTGCCTCTGAAAGCAAGATAAGCTGCACGACAGGTATGAGAAAGAATGCAATGCTCACCACCAAGGCAGGCAAGATTAATATTAGGTATTTATTCATTTTAGTACTTATCTATTTGCGAATTTTATTTGCAGGAAAGTGTTTAGGGCGATGATTGATCGCCCTACTTTTCTTATTTCACTTCTTTTAAATAACGCTGTGCAAAGTTCGTTTGCGCACTCGCCATTTTTGCAAAATCCACCGCTGACGCTCGCTCATAGTCACTATCTGGAAGGAATTTCTTCTTCGTTTCGGCGTCCATTGCAGACGTTATGACAGGTCGTAAAAACGCTTCCGCCCACACTTTTTGCCCTTTGCTAGAAAGAACAAAATCTAGAATTTTCTTTCCATTTTCTGGGTTGGGGGAATTTTTCACTTGGCTCATTACATAGGGAACGACGAGCGATCCTTCTTGAGGGATAACAAATTCAATGTTGCCATGATCTTTATACTTAGCGCGGTAAGCATTAAAGTCGAAATCCAACAGAATTGGGATCTCTCCAGACAGCACGCGCGCGTAAGACGTTTGCTTAGGCACAATTGGCTTGTTCTTTTTCAACTTTGAAAAGAACTCAATCGCTGGATCAAAATTTGAAAGGTCGCCGCCCATTGCACGATTTACCGCCACCGCTCCCGCATAGCCGACAAAAGCACTGGTTGGATCAAGATACCCCACCATGCCTCGGTAATCCGAACTTAGAAGATCGGCCCAAGATTTAGGGACAGGTTTCCCCTCTAGTGCATCCACATTGACGAAAAAGCCTAACGTCCCTGAATGGATCGCAAACCATTTGCCTTCAGAATCTTTCAAGCCTTCTGGGATTTGTTCCCAGTTTTTCGGTTTATAACCAGTAACAACACCCTGCTCTGCCGCTTTAATACCAAAAGACACACCGTAATAGGCGACATCAGCCACTGGGCTATTTTTCTCAGTAATCAGTTGAGACAAGGTTTGACCTGAATTTTTGTTGTCCATAGGAATAGAAATATTCAATTCCTTTTTAATTAACTTGAGTTGCCCGCCCCAGTTTGCCCATTCAGGTGGGCAGTTATAACAAGTCGCGTCAGAGGCAAGAACAGGTTGTAGCGCTGTTGCCAACGTCACTACCGTAGTGGAGATTACGGCCAAGCCTAGCTTGGAGTATGACTTACGTAACATGGTTTTCACTCCTTGTTGATATTCATGCTTAAATAACTTTACTCTTTGATTTTCATAATCATTATGGATTCAGTTAGGCGTTACATTGGCTACTGTGCCAAGTAACTTTAGCTGATGTCCCACTTCAATCTGCCTGCAAACGCTCCTTGTTTGCCTATTGGCAACACGTTCATTTAGAAGTAGATCGACCGCTACTTCGCCCATTTTTTGGTACGGAACAGAAACTGTCGCCAATTCTGGGTGAAACAAATCACCAAACGCCATTCCATCAAACCCAACAACACTGGTTTCTTCAGGCACATTAATACCCAACTTCTTCAATGCTTTTAAGGTTCTCAATGCCAGTAAATCGTTAGTGCAAAACCATGCCGTGGTTGCCATCTCAGCGAATAAGGCTTCGACTTGGGCATCTTGATCTTGGGTCTCATAAGGCAGCTCGACATGAGCCAACGTAGAAAGATCGCATCCCAATTCCTTTAGTGCGTCTGTAAACCCCGCATAACGAGCACGACCTCGATCAGAGGCGGAAAAGTTCATGGTAACCACGCCAAATTCTCGATGCCCTTTCTCGTAAAGAGCAAAGGCCACATCACGGCTTGCTTGATAGTTGTCTACATACACACACGCTTCATCTGAGAGACTTTGGTTGTGAAGCAGGCAATAAGGAAATTCGAACTCTCTCAGCAAGGAGAGCGCTTCATTGTTTTGATGAGAGGACACCGTAAGCAGGACGCCAGCAACTCGCTGACGGAGCAAAGTAATTATGCCCTGCTTTTCAAATTCACCATTGTATTGAGTATCGATGATCAGTACTGAATAGCCGTAGAAACGCGCTTTGGACTGAATAGCGGAAGCAATTTCAGCAAAGATAGGATTATTAATGCTCGGAATCATCAAACCGATTGTAGGGTTCGTATTCAACGCCACACCAGAGAAAGTCGTGCGCGGAGAGTAGCCCGTCACCTCTATCACTTTTGCAATTCGTTCTGATGCGTTGTTCGCTACCAGCTCTGGCGCATTTAAATAACGAGAGACTGTTGCTGGCGACACATTCGCAAGTTGCGCCACATCCTTGATGTTCATACTGCTCTATATCCATTTATGCCCATGCGTTCCCTATGGATAAAGAATAGAAGTTAAACATGACAATTACATTAAAATTTATTTCATTTACGCACCATTTAGCTTCACTTTATTGAATTTTAGCGTCACATTTAGAACAATTAGCAAATGAAACCAATTTGTTTCATATGATTTTGATTAAAATATTATTTAGGTGGAATTTTGACCAATATCTCATTTCGTATTCAGGAAACGTGCGTAATAGGGACTTGAAACACTTGTTTTGACGATGTGTCTTGCAGAATTGTTCAATCAGATGGCGCCCAGAAGGCTCCAAAGCGATAGCCAAGAATGATATTGAATGGGAGTGGGTATGCGTTACATCGATTAAGACGGTATTGACGGATTAAATAAATCAAAGAGGACCAAATGGCTTTCGCCCCACGAAGAACCTAACCTAAAGGGTCGATCGGGGGGCGAAAAAGTGAGTCGAGATTTAGCGTTTTCTAAACGTTTGGCTGGGGCTTTCACCAAAACGAGCTTTGTATTCCGCACTGAACCTACCCATATGAGAAAACCCCCACCTCATCGCGACCGATGTTACGCTGGTGGCTTCACTGGTCAGTAAATCATTTCTTACATGATCCAGCCTCAAGTTTCTCAAATATTGCATTGGCGTGGTTCCAACGAAATCTTTAAACCCACTGTAGAGGCTGCGAATACTGATACCGCAAACTTGAGCGAGTAATTCGACGGAAATAGGCTCATGGGCATGCGCTTCCATATACTCTTGAGCACGCTTAATATGACGAGGACGAATAGACGTGCGTTGAGTCACTTTCTCTTCACTTTGAGAATGTTTGTGGTTTAAAAATAATGTGGTTGCGGTCAGTTGATTAAGCTGGCTAGTGATCAACTTGTTTTCTCGAAGCGAAGGATCTGAATTAGCGTAAAAATCGAGTAAATAGGAAAGCAAGCAATACCACGCTGGGCAGTCTTGCCACCTAAAACCAACGTCGAAACGGATAGGATCGTCGATATCATGCCCCAAAATTCCGATCGCAGTACGCTCCATTAATGAGCGTGATATCCGAACCATAAATTGATCGTTGTCGTAATCCCAAACCATGTCGGTTTGAACTTCAGGGTTCAACACGGAAGCCGTACTTTCTGTCGATTCAATTTTCTCAGAGCCATTGGTTACACACGCGTGACCATGAATTGGAATTTGGATGCAGTAATAATCTTTTATCGTGGGAATATGAATGGAAACGCTCGAACCATATTTTAAGCGATACAAGGAAATATCCCCCAATGGCATGTAATGCATACTGGCATCAAGGCGACCGTTGTTGTTAATAACATTAAGCTCGTGCGGTGTCATAACACGCCCGACACTCGCTTTGGCTTCATCTACGTTGCTTGAGCTAAACAACAAATGGCTTGATTCGTCTAATCTCTGGCGAAACGCACGAACACTAAAACGAGGAGACTCAGTTGCGTACTTCATCGTTGCTCTCCATCTTTTATTTGTGCCTACTCAGACAAAGCCTATATCCCGTTTTTACTCATACCGGGTGCACTATAGGCTCCTTCTTCAGAAGGCTGCTTCCATTGCATTGAGTCTTTTTTGCGTGAGCTTGGTGTTTAAACATTCGGTTTATACCCTGCAAGCTTTCTACAGTTAGTAAATGGCTTTCCTAGCCCTAACTCTCAAAGGCTACCCCGTTAATGTGAAATCAACCGTCAAACCCATCACCTCATGACCCTTAACATAATATTAACATATTACTCAATACTGACTGTGCCTGTTATCCGTATTTTGCTCAAACTATCCATATAGTGCAGTTTTTGACCTTTCCCCCATTTCACTTTTACCACGATGCCTTTTCAATTTTTGGACTTTTCTTCTCCGCCTTTACTTGTTTAGGGCGTTACTAGGTGCATATTTCATATCCGCTTTTTGCCAAGCCTATCCTAGCCGTGCAATAACCCCCATTTTCTATTTAGGCGTCGCATTGTCGCGGTTAGATCACTGGCTAATACTGAAACCACACAAGAAAGTTCAAGGATGAGCAATGAGTGAACCAAGGTCGGATGCAATCATAATTGGTAGCGGCGTAAACAGCTTAGTATGCGCTGTTTTGCTTCAATCAAAAGGCTGGACAGTCCACATCATAGAGCAATGTGAGACCGCAGGTGGGGCAGTAAAGTCTGGCGAATACACGCTTGATGGCTTTCGACACGACTGGGCAGCAATGAATCTTTCACTTTTCGCAGGCTCACCTTTTTTTCAACAATTTGGCGAACAGCTAAAAGAACACGGCTTAGAACTCGTTGAAGCACACCATTGTTTTTCGAGCGTATTTCCAGACGGTAACTGGCTAGGCATCAGCAAAGATTCAATCGAGAACGCCAAAAGAATCCGTGCCTATTCAGACAAAGACGAAGCAAGCTGGAACCACCTCACCGAGAAGTTCTCCGTACAAGCTCCATTAATTGTTCCGTTTTTACAATCCCCTTTTAAGCTCGCCCCATTAACCAAACATATTTGGCAGCTTTACCGTAAGGAAGGCATCCAAGGAATGTCTGATCTTTTGCGTTTGATGGTCAGTTCTCCACGAGAATGGCTGGATACTCATTTCGAGTCGGAACACGTAAAAGCAACGCTCGCGGCTTGGGGGATGCACCTAGATTTCGCACCAGACATTGCGGGCGGGGCTATTTTTCCTTTTCTTGAATCGTTTGCTAACCAAGCTTTTGGCATGGTGATAGGAAAAGGCGGCGCAGACTCCATTATACGTGCCATGGTGAGCTTCATTGAATCGCAAGGTGGCACACTAGAATATGGCACGCGCGCTTCAAAGATCATTACATCTCAAGGTGAAGCCATTGGGATAGAAAAAGAAGACGGGAGAGTGCTCCTTGCGAACAAAGCCGTGATCGCCAATGTATCCCCATCAGCGCTTCAGCGTTTGGTTGGCAATGAAGGTCCAAAAGAGTCATTGACGTGTTATGACACTTTTCGGCACGCGCCAGGCACTATGATGATTCATGTCGCCATAGACAAACTCCCCAATTGGACGGCGTCCCAAACTTTAAAAGAATTCGCTTATGTACACATTGCTCCGTCCATGGATCAAATGGCGCAAACCTATCAACAAGCCATGGCAGGCATACTACCCGAACATCCGGTCATTGTTGTCGGACAGCCAACCGCGATTGACCCAAGCCGTGCACCTAACGAAAAACACGCGCTGTGGATTCAGGTCCGAATGCTCCCTTCCGACGTACTTATCGATTCCATTACTGGTGAATCAGTCAAAAATTGGAAAAATCTCGCAACCCCTTATAGCCAACATGTGTTGGACATCATCGAGCAATACGCGCCGGGATTCAAAGAAAGCATTCTCTCTAAACGCGTGGTATCCCCAACCGATTTAGAAGCCGACAACCCCAATTTGGTGGGAGGCGATCAGTTGTGTGGCAGCCATCATCTCAATCAAAATTTTTGGTTTCGCCCCGCCTTTGGCAAATCCGATGGTTCGACCCCGATATCGGGTCTTTACCATACTGGTGCCGCAGTGTGGCCAGGTGCAGGCACGGGCGCAGGAGCTGGGTATTTACTTGCCCAAAAACTGACGACGTAACCAAACCGAATGGTCGTAATAAGAGTAAAGCAACACACGTGAAATAGACGCGAGCTCAGTCATTGAAAAACACTAGGAGTGTAAAATGAAAATATGGAAGTTGAGCAGTAGGATAACTGGGACACTAATGATTGTGTGCCTTGCGCTTATCCAAACATTTTCCCTGCAAGCGAAACCCATCGACGAGTTGGTTATAGCCTCGAATGTGAACTTGCCCAGCTGGGATCCTACAACAGGTCCTTCATCGGTAAACCCAACAATTCAAGGTATTTATCAATCGGTATTTGATCAGTTCATCGCGCAAAAAACGGATCTGAGCCAATCTCCTGGTTTGGTAACCAATTGGGGCTGGTTAGAGGACAAAACCAAAATTTACCTCACTATTCGAAGTGATGTGAAATGGCACGACGGGACACCATTGACACCGGAGGATGTGGTTTGGTCCCTAGAGCGAGCAGGAAACGAAAGCAGCGGTAACCCCATCCAATTTATCTGGTCTACGCTTGGCAATTTTCAAGTTGAAGGCAACACCATTATCGCGGATGTAGTTCGATTTGAGCCCACCATTTTCAAATGGATGAGTTTTCTCACTGGGTATGTCCTGCCTAAACACTACATTGAAAAAGTCGGTCAAAAAGGATTTGAAGCCAACCCAATCGGTACCGGTCCCTACATGGTGGAAAAATTCGAGCGTAACGCTTACATCCGTTTAAAAGCCAACCCAAACTATTGGGGAGGCAAGCCAGAATTTGAATACGTGACCATTAAGTTTGTCACCGATGCGTCGGCACGAGTGGCCGAAGTGGAATCTGGCAATGCTCACGTGACACTCGAAATCCCGTACGAAGAATACAACCGCTTAACACGTAAAGATCAGCTCAAAGGTGTCGCTTCCCCCGTTTCGGACATTGGGATGATTTTCTTCAATGATATTGACGCAATGAAGGATCCAAACGTTCGCAAAGCCGCGGTTCATGCAGTCAGCAAATCCGCCATAGTTGAACGACTGCTAAAGGGTTACGGCATTGCCATCGACACCTTACAAACATCCCTCTACAGCGCGTACAACAAAGAGATAAAAACGCCCTACGACCCTGAGAAAGCCATCGCTCTACTTGCTGAATCGGGCTATTCAAAATCCAACCCAGTGACGTTTACCATCCAAACCACCAAAGGGTTCAAACCTAAAGATTACGAAATCATCCAAGCGATCGTGGGGCTATGGCGCAAAGTCGGCATCAATGCAGAAATCGAAGTGTACGAAGTAGCCAAGCATTACGAATTGCGCGCCGCAGACAAACTGGCACCTGCCGCATTCTATAACTGGGGCAACTCCATTGGCGACCCAACAACCTCAACAGGATTTGCCATGTTTGGTCCTTCACCTCACTCGGTTTGGGATGGTGAAGATCTCACCGCGATGATAGGTCCGCTTTGGGGCGAGAAAGATGAAGCGAAACGGATTGAAGGCTGGAAACAAGTCGACAAGAAGATTGCAGAAGATGCGTTGGTTTTGCCACTTTTCCAATACGTCCAACCCATCGTACATGACCCCAGAGTTGCGGTAGTACCCCATGCTTCTGGTGCGTTACTTCCTCACTTAATGACGCGTAACTAAGATCGATTGATCGAATATGGAGAAGAGGCATTCGTGCCTCTAAAACCCTATGAATTTTCGAACACTACTATTAAAGCTTGGCGCGATACTCATTACCTTGTTCGGGGCCGCGATCATCGTATTTTTTGTTATACGTGTCGTGCCGGGTAACCCCATTGCGATGATGTTACCCCCTGGAGCGAGCGAAGAAGATATTGCTCGGCTTACTGCTATGTATGGGTTGGATAAGTCCATATTAGAGCAATTTGTTATTTGGATTTCAGGCGTAACAAAAGGCGATTTTGGTACCTCCATCACTACCCGCCAGCCTGTACTTGAATTGGTGCTAGGCAGGCTGCCCGCCACACTTGAACTGTCGGTTATGGCCTTGGTTTTCGCTGTTTTGCTTGGTGGTGCGTTGGCATTATCAGGTACGCTATGGCGAGGCACCAAAGTCGAATCCACCATTGATGTGACGAATGGCATCGCGCTCTCGGTGCCCGATTTCTTATGGGGTTTACTTTTAATTTTGCTCTTTGGTGTACTTTGGCCGCTATTCCATATTTCGGGACGAATTACCCCTTCAATGGATGCTGACTTCTATACCTCATTCTTGTTGCTAGAAAGCTTGGTGACATTACGTTGGGCTGAATTTTCTGACTTGCTTTCCCATATGTTTATGCCCGCACTTGCACTGGCAATTCCACTTGCCGCGATTATTGCTCAGCTCCTTAAACAATCGTTAAAAGAAACCATGCATCTCGACTACATCACTCTGGCTCGGACTCGGGGGTATAGTGAAGTTTACGTCATCGTTCGAGAAGCCTTGCCGAATGCCCTACTACCAACTTTGGCGCTTGTAGGCGTTCAGTTTACTTTCCTTATTGGTGGAACAGTGATTGTTGAACGGCTTTTTTCCTACGAAGGGCTCGGTAATCTCGCAATAGATGCGGTCATAAATCGAGATCTTCCCCTAATCCAAGGCATCGTCATTCTGTTTGCCTTGATATTCACACTGGTCAATTTTGTTGTGGATTTGACCTACTCATTACTTAACCCGAGGTTACGACATGCTTGATGGACGCAGTAAAATAAAGCAAAGAGCTGGGCTGAGGTTATGGCTATCAAGCGGTTGGTTATTGCTTTTGGTATTAGCTGCATTGCTTGCCCCTTTAATTAGCCCACATAACCCGTTAGAACAAGATTTGTTCACCTCTCAACTTCCACCAGCTTGGCTCCCAAGCGGAGAACAAGGGTATTGGTTGGGTTCTGACTCGTTAGGGCGAGACGTATTATCTAGAATCATTTATGGCACAAGAGTCTCCCTTACTATTGCTATTACAGCCGGAATTTTGACCTGTGTTATTGGGTCGCTTCTTGGGCTGATTGCCGGTTACTACCGAGGCTGGGCAGATGCCGTGATTTCACGAGCGACAGACATATGGATGTCGTTTCCACCTGTGTTATTTGCCATTTTACTGATTGCCGTCATCGGCACAGGCGTAGGCTCCGTCATTGTCGCCATAGTGGTGATTGACTGGACACGCTTTACGCGGGTGGTGAGGGCGGAAACCTTAAATCAGTGCTCGATGGATTACGTGTTATCCGCTCGCGTCGCTGCCAGGCCAAAATTTAATACGCTGATAAAAGAAATCTTACCGAACCTTCTTCCCGCCATCAGCGTGCTTTTAACCTTGGAGATGGGCATTGCTGTGATTGTGGAAGCAATACTCAGCTTCGTTAATTTGTCTTTGTCTTCCGATTTCCCAACATGGGGCGGCATGATTTCTGAAGGGCGTTCGGCTATTCATCAAACTTGGTGGGTATTGGTGTTTCCCTTGATTGTGTTGTTTCTAACAGTATTGAGCTTTAGCCAACTCGGCGAAGGTTTAAAAGAAAGGTTTGATCCGGTGCTACGATGAATACTTACTTAAAAATAGAGAGCTTGTGTGCAACCCTACCAGATACATCTCCCGTTCTTCGGAACGTCTCTTTTTCAGTAGAAGAAGGAAAAGTGCATGGTTTGGTCGGCGAAAGCGGCGCAGGGAAAAGCATGATTGGTCGCGCGATTTTCGGCACGCTTCCAAGAGCGGTGTCGATGAATCAGGGCAACATCATACTGGATGGAAAGTCGCTGCAAGATTTTACCCCAAAAGCCCGAAGACAATGGATTGGGCAAAACACTGCGCTCATCCCTCAAGATCCATTAACCGCACTCAACCCTTCAAAGCGTATTGGCAGGCAAATAACGGGGCGATTAGTCGATATTCTTGGCTGGTCAAAACGAAACGCCCAAATGAGAGCTTTAGAGTTACTTGAAGAAGTGGGTATCCCTCATCCCGATAGAGTAATGAAAAGCTATCCGCATGAATTATCTGGCGGCATGAGACAGCGTGTATTGATCGCCGCTGCCTTTGCGGCACAGCCCAAACTCATTGTTGCCGATGAACCCACGACAGCATTGGATGTGACGGTTCAAAAGCAAATTCTTCGATTGATAAAAGAGATGCAAAGCCACCACAACACCACGATTTTGTTTGTAACGCATGATCTTGGTGTAGTCGCAAAAGTATGCCAATCGCTGTCGGTACTTTACGGTGGAAAAGTCCTCGAAAATTCTTTGGTTAATGACTTCTTTGCTGAACCCACCCATCCGTACTCTAAAGCGCTGCTCGATGCGACACCAAAATACACCAGCCCAGATCAGAGCTTAAAACCCGTTCCAGAGAGCGTTATTCAGTTAACAAAACTGGAAGTAATCAAAGGCAGTAAGGAAAGCCGCCATGCCTAATAATTTGTATGAAATTAGAAACTTAAGGGTCAGTTACCCTGATATGGCAAATAAACCGTTATTTGGGTATGCCCCCCGAATCGACATCATAAAAGGCGTCAGTTTCGATGTTCGAGAAGGGGAGATTTTAGGTATTGTTGGCGGATCAGGTTCAGGAAAATCGACGCTCGGTCGCGCTATGCTACGTCTATTAGACAGCGACTCGGGCAATATTCAATACAACGGTGAAGACATCACCCACTGGCCTGAAATCGCGTTACGAACGTTGCGTCAGCAATTTCAAATGATTTTTCAAGATCCCATGTCGTCACTTAACCCGCGACACAAAGTCTCCACCATTATTGGGGGACCACTGAAATTGCATGGCTTTGAACAGGTAGAAAAGCGAGTGGAAAACGTATTAGAAATGGTTGGCCTACCCACCTCGTTCAAATTCCGATATCCCCATGAGCTTTCGGGTGGGCAAAGGCAACGAGTGGGCATTGCGCGAGCAATCGCTTTGGAACCTAAATTTGTACTCGCGGATGAGATATTGTCGGGATTGGATGTTTCCTCTCAAGCTCAGGTGCTGGCGTTGCTAGAAAGGTTACGAGAAGAGCTTAATTTCACCATGGCGTTTGTCAGCCACGATTTGTCTGTTGTGCGCCGGTTATGCGACAGGACAATGGTGTTGAAGTATGGAAAAATTATAGAGCTTGCCGACAGCGCATCCTTGTTTTCTTCGCCTCAGACGGCGTACACAAAAGAATTGCTGGATGCGATTCCTCTTCCCGAAATTAAACCAGATTGGTTGGAAAAGCGAGCTTAAAAAGGCTTTACCCAACAGAGGAAACAACGTTAGCTTGCAGAGACAAACTGCATCAAATCATAAGTTAACGTTGTAACCCCATGAAGTTACATCACTTCCTTTAAATAGTCGGCAAAACGCTTACCAAGAGTCTGCTGGAACGCCTTACGATCAAAGCCTTCAGGATCGTTTGCTATCGGACCCAGTTCGGATTTTAAATATTCTGGATATGTCGTTAAAAACGAATAGTGACCTGCATTAGCTACCTTTAAGTAGGTTAACTTCCCTTTACTCTCCAACCCCTGCCTGATTACATCAGCATTGTGCGCCTCTGTTAATTCATCGTCCTTTTCTGGCACCAGCAACATGGTCGGAATGTTCACGTTATGTAACGCCTTAGCCGAGATAAAGGGAGCGCCAACTGGCGCCATCAGTATTTGCGCTTTTATTCGTATATCCTGACCACTTATCACAACGTTTTTCGTAAGGTCATTGCTACGCACTGGCATGCAATAAGGATCGGAAATGGTCGGTGTATTTTCACATAATTCCACTAAGTCTTGGGTGCGAGCGATTGCCCCAGAAACCACAAGAGCCGTATAGCCCCCCATAGAATGCCCTAACACCGCGATTTTCTGAGCGTTTGTGTGGGCAGCTAGGCTTGGGATAGACAAAATTTTATCAATGGTTTCCGATATGTGCTTAGGTCGGTTGATATAGTTTTCAGCTTTCCCTTGGTTGGAGTTATCCAGATAATTGTTTTTGGGATGCAGGGGCATTGCCACGATAAACCCGTTATTAACTAGAGACATAGCAATGTCTTTGTAGGAAAGGTTGCTTCCTCCAGATCCATGTGACAAAACAGCAAGTGGGAAACGACCCTCTGCTATCTCTCCACCTATCGCAACATTCAGAGAAAAGGGACCAAAAGCCACAGATTTGGCTGGCGATGAGGTTGGATAAAAAACCGCAACTGGCAGCTTTTCAGTTGTGTCTTTTAGTACGACACTCATTTTGCGGAAACCAACATCATTCGCATACGAGGATGTCGATATGAATAGAAATAGAGCTATCACTAACCTGAAATAATGTCGCATTCCAATCCTTTTAAATGACGATTAACAGAGTGTGTATAACATGCGCTTGTATAAAATTGAGCCTGTATAAAATCGAGTATAACTAAGGATTCACTTTCTTATAAATCACAACGTGAGAAAGGAACAGGTAAGAGTACCTTTCATTAACTCGAAGTTTATACTCCACCTCATCTTCCGATAACTTTTCCCACGCTTCACCGAAGTATTCATTGATGTCATCCACCGCTTCATTTTCATCTTTTAGGTGTTTTTTGTTCCACTGATAGGTGCAAGACAATACCAAAATGGCATCTAACTTAGTGGCATCCATTAACGCACTGACGATATTTTTCGGTGATTCGCATTGGTCCAATACGTTTAGACAGACACAAAGATCAAACTTGTCTTGCACTGTACCCGTTTCAAATGTCGATTCTATTAAGTTGAAGTCGATATGAGAACACGTACTGGCTATTGGTGCGGCATCAAACTGCAAGAAACCTCGGTCACCCAACCCTTTGATATAAGGGAAATCACACGGTCCGCCATCGATAAGTAGATGTTTAAAGTTAGAAATAAACCGCTGCGAAGGTTCCACCGCCGTGACAGAGCGAATACTTGGAAGGCGTTGAGCAAGTTCGTAACAATTTCGCCCTAGCGCTACCCCTACTTCTAAAAACGTTTCAGGGGAAATATTTGCATTTGAAACCGCATCAGCAATAAGCGCTGAAGTCTTTCTTGAGTGTTCTGAAAAAACAAATTTGTCAGGCACATTTTTGGAGCGGCTTTCAAGTGGCGTGTCTATTCCTAGTTCACGAAGCTTATCCAACCATTCGATTTCAAAATAGCCAGCTAACCACTTTTTTTCTAAATAAAAGTCATCCATAAATACCGCTCCTTAGTATATCCAAGTAACCTCAAGGTGCGACGTGCTGAAGTACTCAAGAACAAATGATGATGAAAATTAGTGACAAGAAAGGTCAGCGCGTTACAAACCAAATCCTACTTTTGGTTGTTTGCGTACCGAACGGACTCCCCATGGTGATAAATCCGGCTTTGGCTGACCGACAAAATCCCCCAAACATATGTACCCTTTTGCCAAGTAACGATATAGGAAATCACCGCCATCCAACGCACCCGTTTTATCATCTCCCTGAGGTAGGCGAATGCGGGCGACACGAAGATCGGATACGGTTTTGAATGCCGGATAGGCTGATGAGTTTATTTTGTGGGAATCAAGATCGTTCAATAGTGCTTTATCTGACATTTTTGCCGTCGTTCGACTAAAAATCATGATGAGACGCTTCTGTCGTTCAGACGACACGATGAGCATTTCCATTTACATATTCCATATGAAACAAAAAAGTATATAGGAAGCACTTCTCCAAGACTATACCCAAGTAACCTCAAGATGCTAGGTTCAGCGGCTTCCCTACCAAAGAATGAGGAACTGGCTTTCAGGCAAGGCACCGGCTTGAAGATCTAGTAAGTCTAAATCAAGAGTCGGTAACGAAGCATGAAAGCCAATTAAACTCGCCCTTGGGAGCACATATTCTGTACCACTTCATCGTCAAAGAACTTGGAAAGGACCAGTCATTACGCTACGTTCCTGATTTTGAAGTAGAAAGGCTTGAATTGGACCAGAATATGCTGCTCTGAATCCTGCATCTTGAGGTCACTTGGGTATACACCCTATGAAATTACAGATTGCATAAGACGTAACATGAACCTATGCTTTCGCAGTACGCACGTTGTCCATCGATTCAATCTGACGTTTCCAATCACAATAACACAAGCGGTCATAAAGTTAGCCTTGATGGCATCATCTTGAGATCACTTGAACCTATAGAAATGCAACCATCAAACGAAATAGTGAACTATGAAAAATTGTAATCAGTGCGGTAAATGCTGCATCAAATACGGTGATGGAGACTTAGCAGCAACTCAGGAAGAAATCGATCTATGGGAGCAATTTAACCCTGAGATATTCGAATACGTTAAAGGCAGCGAAATATGGTTCGATCCTAAGTCTGGCGAAAGACTCAAACAATGCCCATTTCTCGAAATTGCCCCAAAGCGTATACCTCAAGAACCAAACAGATACACATGCAGTATTTACTTGGACAGACCCGAAGATTGCCGTCATTACCCCAGCTTAATCAACGAAATGGTCCGAGATGAATGTGAAATGATAGAAAGCACTGACTTAGCCAACCCCAAAAAAGCACAAAGAGAGCTAGACAGAATGATGCGAGATAGCCGACCTTCTAGCTTTTCATAGGCTGCCATCAACATATCAACCCATTTAGTAAGTACGAAAAGAGCCCTGCCATAGACATTGTTTGATTATGCTTCAATCTTAAGGTTGACGCGCTTACAAGTTCATTCCCTTTTCTAACCACATTGAGCTGATGTACTGCCCTTTTTTCTTAGCATATTCATTGAAAACGCCAACTTCTCTGAACCCAAAACGTTTATGTAGCTCGATAGAAGCCTCGTTGGGTAGGGCTATGCCGGAGAGCAACCTATGAACACCTTGCTTTTCAATCGCAGAAAACAACCGAGAATATAGCTTTGAACCAACGCCACGCCCTTTGGCGTCCGGTGCCAAATAAATCGTAACTTCTACGGTTTCATCAAAGGCCGACATTGCTCTGTAGGGTTGTGAGCAGGCAAACCCCAAGACCTTGCCACTCTCCACCGCAACGTAAATTTGATGCTTAGAACCACGAGAAAATTGGGAAAACCATTTTTGCCGATCTTCTACCGTGAAAAGAGTCTCTTCAAAACGAGCATTCGTGTGTTCAATATAGAAGTTGAAGATATCAGTAATACACGGAACATCTGAGGATTCCCCGAGTCGAATTTCCACAGCCACCTCCTGATTGTGCCCTGCCATCGATTTAGCCACCAAATTGAAGCATCGAATAAATAAGATCTCTATTTGTATTTTCAGCCATTATTGATGCATAAAAAACCCGCTCATTTTCAACAAAAAGCGGGTTAAGAAACTCAATGGTATTGTCTTTAATTCATGATCATTTTGACCGCCACTACGAGCAATAATCCTGCAAAAATTTTCTTAATGGTAGAAACGGGTAAATGATGAGTCGCTTTCGCGCCTAAAGGTGCGGTAAACCAAGACGTACATACGATGCCGAACAACGCGGGTAGATACACAAATCCAGCAAAGCCATCTTCTAAGGAAAAATGAACACTCCCTGAGCTGATATAACCTATTGAGCCAAATAACGCGATAACAATTCCGCAAGCCGATGCACTGCCAATCGCTTTTTTCATGTCCAGCGAAAAGAAGAAGGTTAATAAAGGGACCAAAAGAGCCCCACCACCAATACCAATCATGGCAGACAATCCACCAGTAATCGTCGTCAGAATCGTTAACACGCTTTTCCCTGGCATTTGACGATCGGAAGGTGCGCTATTTTTACTGCTTAAAAACATCTTTAAAGCAATTAGCGTTACACTTACGGCAAACACTATACGAACGATTTGTTCTGGCAGTAGCGATGCCATAAAGCCACTTATCAACGCACCGAAAGCAACGCCTGTCATTATCCAAGGCGCTAGGTCCCAAGGTACATTTCCGTTTTTATGGTGAGCAATGGCTGAAGAAGTTGAAGTGAATAAGATGGAAGCCAATGACGTTGCAATCGCAGTTACGACCACCTGATCAGGCGGTAAAACTTCAAACTGAAATAAAATAACACTCAGTATTGGCACAATCACCAACCCACCGCCAATACCTAACAAGCCAGCCAAAAATCCAACAACACTGCCTAGTAACGCGCAGCATACAATCAACAACACCAATTCACTCACCCAGTTCACCTCTAAAATATGATAAGGAGCTATTTAACTGCAGGTATGCAGCCATTTCGCATCAGGCCAATTAATATAACTGACACCTGTTAAAATTTACAAACACAATAGATCATGAATATTTCTCATGTTGATTTTGAAATAAATACATTTTTATTAGTGAGCTGAAGCACGTATAAAACACTCTCAGCTTTAAATTATAGAAATATTACAGTTGATTTCTTCATAGAACTTTTGGGTATAAATAATAAAAACTATGAAGACAACTCTTTCGATATAAAAAAGAAAACTTAAACCCTAGAAAGAGTACGGAATAAACTCAGCGTTCACCTCAGGAAATAGGTTACTAGATCAACATGAAAACAGATTTTACTTTTACTATAAATAGCATTTGTCTCGATGAAAACTATCACCCATCTAACAGCACGCGGATAACGACCAACTTTGCTAACTTAGCGAGAGGCGACAGCCGCCAAGAGAACTTGCGTAACGCATTAAAGATGATTGACAATAGTTTTAATGCCTTAGCGCATTGGGACAACCCAAAAGGGGATCGTTACTCTGTCGAGCTAGAAATCGTTTCTGTCGATATGGATATCGAAGGCAGTGGGCAAGCTTTCCCTTCCATTGAAGTATTAAAGACGTTTATTGTCGATCATAATACCAACGAACGTATTGAAGGTATTGTCGGAAATAACTTCTCCTCTTACGTGCGAGATTATGATTTTAGCGTATTGTTGCTAGACCATAATAAAGATCAGCCTCAATTTAGTATTCCTGGAGATTTTGGTGAACTGCACGGGAAGCTATTTAAATATTTCGTTAATTCGAATGTTTACAAAGAAAACTTTAAGAAGCTGCCTGTAATTTGCCTTAGCGTTTCTGATAATAAAACTTACCAACGCACTGAAAATCAGCATCCTGTTTTGGGCTTCGAATATCAGCCAAACGAGTCATCGTTGACTGAGCAATACTTCCAAAAAATGGGATTACAAGTTCGCTACTTTATGCCGCCAAATAGTGTTGCACCTTTAGCATTTTATTTCTTTGGCGATTTACTTAACGATTACACCAATCTCGAGTTGATTAGCACAATCAGCACGATGGAAACATTCCAAAAGATTTACCGACCTGAAATATACAATGCAAATGCTGTTGCAGGAAATTGCTACAAGCCGAACCTAAAGAACCAAGATCACTCGCTGACTCAGATTGTTTACGACCGTGAAGAACGCAGTAAGTTGGCTATTGAGCAAGGCAAGTTTGCTGAAGAACACTTCATCAAACCTTACCAGAACGTTCTAGAGCAATGGTCTGCGAATTACGCGCTTTAATTCAACACAAGATACAGCAGCATTTATTATGAAAAAATTATTACCTACTTCAACTTCTGGTAGCTTGCCAAAACCTTCATGGCTCGCTCAACCTGAGAAATTATGGTCTCCTTGGAAACTGGAAGGCAAAGAACTGACTGATGGCAAGCACGATGCACTTCGCGTCTCTTTACAAGAGCAACAGTTAGAAGGTATCGACATTGTCAGTGACGGCGAGCAAACACGCCAACATTTCGTGACCACTTTTATTGAACACTTGAGTGGTGTTGATTTCGAGAAACGCGAAACAGTTAAGATTCGCGATCGCTATGATGCAAGCGTCCCAACCGTTGTTGGCCCTGTTTCTCGCCAAAAACCGGTGTTTGTTGAAGACGCTAAGTTTTTACGCCAACAAACGGATCAACCGATTAAGTGGGCACTTCCTGGTCCTATGACGATGATCGACACGCTTTATGACGCGCACTACAAAAGCCGTGAAAAGCTAGCTTGGGAATTTGCCAAGATCCTTAATCAAGAAGCGAAAGAACTTGAGGCTGCTGGCGTTGATATTATCCAGTTTGATGAACCAGCGTTTAACGTATTTTTCGACGAAGTGAACGATTGGGGTATCGCAACGTTAGAAAGAGCCATTGAAGGGCTGAAGTGTGAGACTGCTGTGCATATTTGCTACGGTTATGGCATTAAAGCTAATACAGATTGGAAAAAAACGTTGGGCACCGAGTGGAGACAATATGAAGAAGTCTTCCCTAAGCTGCAGAAATCGAATATCGATATTATCTCACTAGAGTGTCACAACTCCCGCGTACCCATTGACCTGCTTGAACTCATTCGTGGGAAGAAAGTAATGGTAGGGGCTATTGATGTAGCGACCAACGAAATTGAAACACCTGAAGAAGTCGCTGACACCTTAAGAAAAGCGCTAAAATTTGTTGATGCCGACAAGCTTTATCCGTGCACCAACTGTGGTATGGCACCCTTATCCCGTGAAATTGCGAGAGGCAAACTCAATGCCTTGAGTGCGGGTGCAGAGATTGTTCGAAAAGAACTCTCCGCTTAAAGCTGGAATTATCCTTTAAACAACCAGCCAAATAAATAAATGCTCAAAGCTATTCATTGCTTTGAGCATTTTCGTTTAGAGAGTAACTACGATTTACCTCTTTGAAGATTTGGCTCCATAGCAGAAAGGTGCGACTTGAGTTCATTAGCCCAATTATTTCTCACCACCTCATCAGTTAGGATTTTTTTAGAGTGATCTGCTCCAGCAAGACTGGACACTTCATTAAGCGACATTTTGCTGTTCAAAGTTAACTGGGCTTAGATACCCAAGAGCACTGTGCCTTCTCATCCGATTATAATCAACCTCAATGTACTCGAAGACCGTTTGGCGCATCTCATTTCTTGTCATGATCGGTTCGTATTGGATCGCCTCGACTTTCATAGAATGGAAGAAGCTCTCAACACACGCATTATCCCAACAGTTTCCTTTTCTACTCATACTTTGTTTTAGGTTATAAGCACTTATTATGTCCCTATAGTCTTTTGAGCAATACTGGCTACCTCGATCACTATGGACAGTAAACATGCTCAGGGAACCCTCGACGGAACAGAGCCATTGATAATGCATCGCAGACCAGAGTTGCCGTCATCCTCGTATCCATTGACCAACCGATCACTTGTCGTGAGTAAAGGTCGATGATGACAGCCAGATACAACCAGCCTTCGCTCGTGGCAAGATACGTGATATCTCCCGCCCATTTTTGATTCGGAGCCGTTGCGTTAAAGTCTTGAGCTAGCAAGTTCGGCGCTACGGGCATCTTATGCTTGCTATCCGTCGTACATTTAAACTTGCGTGCCGCTTTCGGCGTTAAATCCTGACGCTTCATACTGGCGGCAATGGTTTTAACATTACGGCTATCCCCATTCTCAGCTAGCTCTTTCTGGATGCGCCTTGAGCCATCACGCCCCTTACTATTGTCAAAAGCTTTTTTGACTTTTTCATCAAGCTTTTGGCGTATTGCCTCACGCTGGATACCTTGTGGCGATGCTTAATCCAGTAATAGAACCCACTTCGTGAAACTTCGAACACCTTAGCCATGCGGACCACATTGAAACACAGAAGGTGTTCTAGCATAAATTCATAGCAATCTACTTTAGATTTTTCGCGAAGTAGGTGGCGGCCTTTTTTACGATATCTAGCTCTTCAGCTTGCTCAGCCAATTGCCTTTTGAGCTTGGCGACTTCGGCAGCGAGATCTCTTTCACGCTGACTGGTACTGGTGTCTTTTTTAATTGCCTTACGCCAACCGTAGATCTGGGATTCATGCAACCCGAGCTGCCTCGCTGCCGCAGCAACTCCCACTTTCTCTGATAGCTTCAAAGCTTCTGCCTTAAATTCAGGGGAATGTTTAATTCTAGTTTTTTTGTTAGTTGTCATTGTTCACCTCGTTAGTGATTGTACTCACTTAACTTGGTGTCCAAAACTGTTGGGGCGGATCAAATTTCAACTTAGCAAGATATTCCCAAGGGGTCAGGTCACCCAGCGAGCTGTGGGGACGTTCATCGTTGTATTCTCGAACCCAGTTTTCTGTTAGCTCACGTACCTCTTTTAACGTTCTGAACACATACATGTTGAGTATTTCATCTCGATAGGTCCGGTTGAACCTTTCAACAAACGAGTTTTGTGTGGGCTTGCCTGGCTGTATGAATTCGAGTTGTATGTCATGTTGTTCCGCCCATTCAGCTAAAGCCGTTGAGATAAACTCTGGACCGTTATCCATACGTAACTGACTCGGATAACCTCGCCAGGCGACGATGCGTTCCAACACGCGAACAACTCTTTGAGCGGGAAGATTCAAGTCAATTTCAATGGCCAGCACTTCACGGTTAAAGTCATCGATAACATTGAACGTCCTGAAGCGTCTACCACACATCAGTGAATCGCTCATGAAATCCATTGACCAACATTGATTGAACGTTTCTGGCACACAGAGAGGGGCAGGCTCTCTTGTTGGTAGCCGCTTCTTTCCACGACGGCGCTTATTCAACTTCAGTTCGCAGTAGAGTCGATGCACTCGTTTGTGGTTCCAGCGATACCCCCATCGCTTAAGCACTTTGAATAACATGCCAAAACCATATGCAGGATAACGTTCAACGGCTTCTTGCAAGGCGGCAATCACAGGGGCATCTCGGTGCTTATCTGGTCGATACCGATAGACCGAGTCACTGATGCCGACTAAACGACAAGCCCTACGCAGACTCACACAGTGACAATTATTGACGTAATCCACCCACTCTCGCCGAATCGTGGGCTTTACAGCTTTTTTTCGACGATATCCTTAAGGATTTTATGGTCGAGGCTCAGTTCAGCAAACATTTGCTTCAGGCGTCGGTTTTCATCCTCAAGCTCCTTCAGTCGCTTCACGTCTGAGGCTTCCATGCCGCCGTACTTGGACTTCCAGTTGTAGTAAGTGGCATCTGATATGCCATACTCTCGGCAGACCTCTTTGACCAACCTGCCAGCCTCAACTTCTTTCAGAATCTTGACGATTTGCGTTTCTGTATAGCGTGATTTTTTCATCAGTGTTCTCCATTTGGTTTAGTTTAAACCGAAGAACTCTAATTCTAAATGTCCCTAGTTTAGGGGATGATTACAAAGATATAACACGTGTGACCAGACACTTAAAAGATACGGATCATCATCTAACTCATCACCATGCCACCCCCAACCCAGCCAAATGCTGTCGTTAAAATAGATACCATCAGAACAAAGAATAAGATTGTCGCCGTTAAACACAGCCCACGAAATGTCTTCTTCTTCAGATTTTCGATCTGTATGCGACCACACATCATCATTCAAATCTGTTGGTGGACTCCAAGAGTGCGTTTTTACGTAGCCATTCAACCTAAATTTTCTAAGCTCATCTTTCTCGTTTTTATCGAGTTGGCTATAGCGTGTAAACCGGAGTGAACTTGGTAATTCAGTATCTAAGAGATTATCAATACTGCTATTCGTATCAATTTTTGGGCAGTTGCAGGGATCAATGAAAAACCTTGGCTGTCTGTGAACAACTTCTGTTTTTCAACATCAGCTTCTTTAATCAGAATTTGTAATGGGTTGGCTTCTTTACCTCTATGACGCTTTAGTCCTTCAAGCAAAATGGAGGTAATTTCTTGTTCCCAACCTGGAACCGCAAGGTAGAGGTGATCAAATTTCGGATGAATACCATTCTTGATCGCCGAGGCGACACCAAGGATTTTTCCTTCACTTTCTAGATATAGCGTTTCACCGTACGGGCTATTTGGTTCACACAGAGGAATTCTGTCTAACTCATTTGAGTCTTGAAAAATATTCAGCCTTTCTCGACTACTTTCTTCAAATTGTATCGGTTTCAAAATATATCCTTTGGCAACCTTTGATACAGCAACCATCAATGTACAATAGATGAAATATTGCACAACACACAGAAAACTCACTGCGAAAAAATTCCAACTGTTGTCTGTCTACTTAAAATTTTTAACTAGGTGTCGCTTTTAATTTGAATTGACCACCACTTGGGTTTACTTGATACATACGAATGAGACTTGGGATGTAATTCCTTTCGGTTGGGGGAATCAAAAGACCCAAGCACTAACGCAACAACTGGTTCATCATCAATCGCTCCAAGCGTGCTTCCACAAACAACGCAGAAGCTCCTTGATGAATAATCCGATGTTCTCCAAAGGTTGGGCTCGCCTCCAGGTCCATCCCATGTAACATTATCTTTACTAAATTCAACCCATGCTTGAGTCAATGAACCTGAGTGGCGCTGGCAGAACTTGCAGGAACATGTGTGAGGGTTATTCGGAGTGCCAATTGCAGTAAAACGAATGCTACCGCACAAACATCCACCCTTGTGTATTTTTGACATTTTCTAACTCCCAAGATAAGTAATGTAAGCACTTGAAAACTATATAAACAGCAAATCCAACATAACCACATATACCACGTGTAGAGCTTCTTTATTCAGCTTTTTTTAGCCACTTCATTACTCTGTGAGCGATTTTGTGAGAAATGATAAAAATGATTCTAGTGGATAATGTTCCAATATCAGTTGGCATTCATATTCGTGTTTTTCATAAAAAGGTTTCGCCTGAACACTCACCGTATCAACCAGATTTCAATTCTGCGAGCTAAACACTACACCAGCGTAAGCTTAAAGTACCTCGCTTAAGCTATCTGCTTAGAGCGTTTTTTTTTATTGTTGCTGCGACGTCATTATGTTTTTAGACATGTCGTACCCTGTAGTCATAAACCCAATTTCCTCATATAACTTGAGGGCTCGCTTGTTATTGTAAGCAACTCGCAAGTTAATCCTTGCAATATCCAAGGCTTTGAGATGACACTCTAATTCCAAAATTGCCTGAGTTCCAATACCTTTGCCCCTATGAAGATCCAATACATAGAAGTCATATAGATAAGTGGAACCGTCATCTGTATTAATTGAGTGCCACAGATACCCAACCACCGTTGGCTTACTGTCTATTGTAACCTCAATACACAACAAATCATGGTTAGTGGTTTCCAGACCTTCTGGTAAACTCCGGCTTAAATCTTTTCGTGCCTTTTCGATGGCAAGATTTATTGGAAGGCTGTAGCTTTCCGAAATATCCTTTCCGTAGTCATTGATGAATATTTCGCTGTAGTCTGAGTACTCTTCTTCTGACATTTTTCTTAGAGTAACCATATTAACCTCTAGATAATAGCTAAATACGCACAGGAATATAACACCCGCTTAAGTGGCTGCCAACGCACAAAACAAGTCGCCGCATGACGCCTTAAACACTAAATTCACCGCAAACCAACAAAACCACGCGTTGGTTTGTAGTTTTAAGCTTTGACTATGGGTGTAGTCAACACCTTAAAACCATTGGCTGGTATCGGATTCCATTTTTCACTTGTTCACTATCAATCGGTTGAAAGCCTAGACGTTTGTAGAAACCTACAGCATTAACGGATGCTTTCAGTTCAATGCTTAATGCCCCACTACGTTTTTGCATTTCACGTATCAAGCCCGTTCCAATCCCTTTCCCCTGACTCGTTGAGCAAACGTATAGCTGGGCTATATAATTGCTTCGCCTCCAAGCGATATAACCCACCAATACACTGTTGCTACCCGCTTTTACTGATGCATAGATATTTGCATTCGTAACTTGCTCAATATCTGCTTTACGAGCACATCGCATAGCTTTCTGACCCGTTGAATTTAGGCAAGGAATGACAAACTCTTCGTTAACAGCCTCACCTAACGCTAAGATGGATTGGTGGTCACTTTGAGTTACAGGTTCATAGGAAATATCCATTTATCCTCCTAACGCTGGTGTACCTTACAAAATAGACGCGCGTTTCTTTGGTCCGTTTGAGCTGTTGTCGTGTTTATTTTGCCAAGTATGCCTGAATAGTTATTGTATTAACGTGGCATACGTTTGACGAGACAGAAATATCTTCCACGCGCCAGTCAAGATAGCCTTCTTTAAATACAGAGACTTCATAAGTTCCTTCACGCTCATACGCGCCGAGTAAAGCTGTAGAATCGTCACATCCAGAGCCAGATGGATTCTTTACTTTATCGAAAAAATCACCATCACGAATTACACTTGAAGCTCCACATGAGATATGGAGCCCTGTTTCTTTATCTATAACTTCAACCTTAATACCCGGCTCAACATAGCCGCTACATGCTATAACTTCACCATCAGAGGTAGTTTTAAAACCACAACCTGATAAAAATATACAGCTACATACCAATACCTTAAACAAAGTATTATTCATAATCTCCCTCAATAAACTGGTGTATCCAGCAAAAACCTAGAAATGCCGCCTCTTAAAAAATAACTCGCTCATATTTTTCAAATCCATTGAAATCCTATTTACTACGATAAAAATGCGAGTGCACAGCCCCCTAAAATACAAATGTCACTGCAAGCCCAAAATACTACACGTTGTTTGTCGATTTGAAGCTTTTGTTAGCCGCTAACTTCCAAAGGCTACCGCTTACTCAACAAGAACTTACGCAAGTTTCTCTCTGCACGCATAACAAACAGAATAGACACTTTGTCACCGTCTTGTTTATAGAAAACACGACATGGATTAACGACAACTTCACGATAACTTAAATGCTCTAATTCGGGTGGAATACGACCTGACTCTGGGAAAGTTTGTAGACGTTCGACTCTGGAGAAGATCGTTTGTACTAACTGCTTTGCCGCAACAATATTTTCAAGTGCGATGTATTCAGCGATATCATTGAGGTCAGATAACGCTGGTTCAGTCCAGATTACTTCAGCCATTTTGACATTTTGTCCTTGGCTTCATCATGACTTACCACTTTACCGTCAGCTAGTGCACGCTCACCTCGCGCAATACCTTCAAGAATAGCTAAACGATTTTGCATAAATTCGTAGTCATCAACATCAACTAGATACGCAGATGGCTTACCATGCTCAGTAATTAACACTGGTTCTTTGGTGTCGTGGAGATCGGCGAGGATCTTAGTTGCTTGACGTTTAAGTGATGTAACTAGTTCTACTTTCATGAGAGCTGCTCCAAAGGAATACTAAAGTGATACTATTCTATCACTTTGAGTATAGCAAGCTCCATGACGGCTAACGCCAGCTTAAACCGCAGACAACGCACAAAACAAGCTGATGCACTGCGCCCTAAACACTAAAACCCCTGCTGTAAACATCCCTTTTTTAGTGACACCCTAAATTAGAGTCTTCCGGCAATTTCAACTTAGCAAGATATTCCCAAGGGGTCAGGTCACCCAGCGAGCTGTGGGGACGTTCATCGTTGTATTCTCGAACCCAGTTTTCTGTTAGCTCACGTACCTCTTTTAACGTTCTGAACACATACATGTTGAGTATTTCATCTCGATAGGTCCGGTTGAACCTTTCAACAAACGAGTTTTGTGTGGGCTTGCCTGGCTGTATGAATTCGAGTTGTATGTCATGTTGTTCCGCCCATTCAGCTAAAGCCGTTGAGATAAACTCTGGACCGTTATCCATACGTAACTGACTCGGATAACCTCGCCAGGCGACGATGCGTTCCAACACGCGAACAACTCTTTGAGCGGGAAGATTCAAGTCAATTTCAATGGCCAGCACTTCACGGTTAAAGTCATCGATAACATTGAACGTCCTGAAGCGTCTACCACACATCAGTGAATCGCTCATGAAATCCATTGACCAACATTGATTGAACGTTTCTGGCACACAGAGAGGGGCAGGCTCTCTTGTTGGTAGCCGCTTCTTTCCACGACGGCGCTTATTCAACTTCAGTTCGCAGTAGAGTCGATGCACTCGTTTGTGGTTCCAGCGATACCCCCATCGCTTAAGCACTTTGAATAACATGCCAAAACCATATGCAGGATAACGTTCAACGGCTTCTTGCAAGGCGGCAATCACAGGGGTATCTCGGTGCTTATCTGGTCGATACCGATAGACCGAGTCACTGATGCCGACTAAACGACAAGCCCTACGCAGACTCACACAGTGACAATTATTGACGTAATCCACCCACTCTCGCCGAATCGTGGGCTTTACAGCTTTTTTTCGACGATATCCTTAAGGATTTTATGGTCGAGGCTCAGTTCAGCAAACATTTGCTTCAGGCGTCGGTTTTCATCCTCAAGCTCCTTCAGTCGCTTCACGTCTGAGGCTTCCATGCCGCCGTACTTGGACTTCCAGTTGTAGTAAGTGGCATCTGATATGCCATACTCTCGGCAGACCTCTTTGACCAACCTGCCAGCCTCAACTTCTTTCAGAATCTTGACGATTTGCGTTTCTGTATAGCGTGATTTTTTCATCAGTGTTCTCCATTTGGTTTAGTTTAAACCGAAGAACTCTAATTCTAAATGTCCCTAGTTTAGGGGATGATTACAGAGGCACAACTACTTGAAACAGTACTACTGACCTTAATGCAAGATGTACCTGGATTAGCCGAATCTGTACCACCATTTACAGCAACAAAAACTACTTTTGTATTATCAGATACTTTCAGTTCTGCTGTAGCTGAAAGTGAAATTAGAGCTGAAAACAAAAGAACAACCGATTTAACCAACATACCTATCCTTATTATCATTTACTACGCTAGCTATAGTTAACCTCGAAGATAGCTAACGCCAGCTTAAACCGCAAACAACGCACCAAACAAGCCGCCGCACTGCGCCTTAAGCACTCATTAAAAAGCTAAATTTAGTATGTAATATCATTGAGTTAGAATACATTTCCATATTTTTATAAACCACCATGTTATAAAATATTTTACCTTATAAACCAATGAGTTAAAATTTGTTTTGGGGAAAGGATTTTTAGGCTTTTCCCTAGCTTTTTACACTCTATTTCATGGGGATTTTTAACAAATTTTTGGACAAAAATGAGTTATAAAAAATCAAACATTAGCAAATGACTAATAACTTCAGATATGACAAATATCTAAACCTGATAGACAAAACTGCTACCAAAAAAGCAAAAGACAAGACCTGACTCTATTGGTTTTTGCTCTGGAATACGCAACCACATTCATTAAAATTATTTTATATGAATCAGATATATAGTAAGATACAAGAAATTACAACTAATGAAACGGAAGAATGTCAGAGGATACCCCCGCAAGCCCTAGCATCTACAAGACAATCTTTTTTGTAAGCTTTATAACATGCTCACTTTTTTGCATTGTGTTACTGGCGTTACTCGTATGTTTACCTTCCCCATCACTGCTATCTTACCTCGGGTATGCCGACTCCGTTGCACTTGCTAATGCTGACAATATCAACGATCCGTTCACATCCCACATTGTTGGTGAATTGGTCAAGAGTGGGACATTGATCAGCCTTAAAGATGTATGGTCATTTCAAACTGGTTTTTATCAAACAATAATCACCTTTCTTATAGCCATTAACGGCTTGGTCGCTGCAATATCCGTGATTTACATCAAAAGCACATCAGAAGAAAAAGCCGAAGAAATCACAAAAAAGTATATGCATAGTGACACTTTCAATCACGTGCTCAATACAAAGGTTGAAAATGAGGCGGAGTCACAACTACGAGTTGTACAAAGTGAATTAGAAACTACTGTTGGTGAATATGAGACGTCAGTAAGGGCTGTAGGTGGTGCTTTTGACCGCTTACAACTCTTAGAAACAGAAAACCAAACCCTACGCCAACAAATAAAAATCATTTCAGAACGTGTTGCTCAGTTAGATATGACCGAATCTGAAGGCAAAGAAACCCTACTTGTCAAAAAGGAACAATAGATGGCATTCGTTAGAAAATCTGGTAGAAAAACTCAAGCGAATACTGAATTTGAAGAGTTGTCGACTCCTGAACATCTAATAGCACTCGCTAAAGATAAGGGACTAGAGACTGATCCTGTCAATGTATCTGAATTAGCCAGACACCTAGGGATTGCCGTTAGATATGAGCCAATGCAAGATGAAGAATCAGGCTCACTAAAGAAAGAGAAAAAGTCAGGTAGTTGGGTTATGACTGTTAACTCACTACACCATCCACATAGACAAAGATTTACGATAGCCCACGAAATTGCACACCGCATACGCCATGCTGCTAACAGTGATTGCTTTGAAGATAAAACTTTCTTTAGAAATGGGGACACAAACTGGATGGAGGCCGAGGCCAATGATTTTGCAGCATCACTATTGATGCCTAAAGATGCTTTCGATAATTTTATTGCAAACGTATCGTCAAAGGTTGAAGATGTTGCTATGCACTTCCAAGTGTCATCTCATGCCGTTCGAATTAGAGCCAAAGTTCTTGGCTATGACGGACATAATCTATGAGTGAATTTGTCTATTTTCCGATCATAAAGACGAGAGATGGTGAACTTCGTTGTTTTGAACATATCAATGATGATGATTTTTCAAAGATTTTGCCAATTTATGAACTAACAAAATCGAGAAAAACGAAAAAAGCACCTGATGGTGATATCTATCGTCGCATGAAGCAGATTGCTGAAATACAAAAAACACGGCCATTCATACTTGATTTGAGTACAAATGAAAAATACATCAACCCTCAAATTGATCAATTGTTATCAGAACACAATGGCTTTAGAGAGTGGCAATATTTCTTGTTTGATCTTCATTGCGACTTGAACATTATCCCTATGGTTCACTTGTATGAAGATGATGACGGTAAGTTCGAAGACGTTGAAGAATTCGTAAGAAATGCTTCTGCCAGGACTGATTTTCTGGCGGTTAGATTGCCATATGACTTAAGTGACGAAGAAGTTGAATACTACTTAGATCCTATAGCAAGTAACTTAAACGAAAATTGTAAACTCTACGTAGTTTTAGATGCTGAATTCGTTAGAAAGAAAGCCATTAGTGATGTAGTTGATACTTTCCTTGAAGCGTGTTCTGGTACTAAGTCATTCGCAGATAAAATCGAAGCCGTTGTTATGCTCTGCTCTAGTTTCCCATCGAATGTCGCTCAAACTGGTGGTGAAGATATTGCAGGTGAGTTTAGGATCTGTGAAGAAGATATCTATCAGGGTATTAGTGAAGAGTTCCCAATAAAATATGGTGACTACGTTTCAATTAACACCGAGCAAATTGAAATGAAAGGCGGCACTTTTGTCCCTAGGGTTGATATTGCATCTTTAGACGGAAAATCATTCACTTATAAAAGGTATCGTAGAAATAATGGTGGGTATGTAAGAGCCGCAGAGCACACCGTTAGAGATACAACATCATATAAACCGCTTGGTGTTTGGGCTGATGAAGAGATTCAAGTGGCAGCAAATGATAATCCATCAGGTATCAGCCCTGCATTTTGGATATCAGTTCGCATGAACTACTACATTAAAAGCCGAATTTTACTTAGAGAGTCAGATGATTCTACGCTTTAGTGATGACGGGGCTTTCTTTGTAATTGTGTATATATCATCCGACGTCAAATGAAGAGTGGTTTCTTGTTTCAATAGTTTTGAGACCACTCCATATCTTTCATTAAAATCGTTTCGTGATAACTGTCTTAATGAATCTAAAGTATTGTTTTTTGATACGTACTCGCATAACTCATGCTTCGATCTTAAATTGCTTCCTTTCGATAGCGAACTCAATTTTTGAACACTTAGCGTACTGGATAACACTCTTTTATCGTGTCGTTTGAACTGTTTTGATTGGCGAACATGAGTAATTTTGCCACTTTCGACCAGTAAGATGCCTACATCTCTTGAAATCGTTGCTCGTACTTCAGCCAAATTGCTTGGCTCACACACAACAAAGCAAAAATCAAAAAACTTTTTATAACTTTCAATTTGATAACTCAATCTAGATACAGTGTCACGAGCACCTTTTATTTCAAAGGCAGTTAAGTAGCCATCATCCAGCAATGCTAGATCCGCTCGTCTTTCACCAAATTGAAATGAAAATTCAGAACCAACAACAAAATTTTCATACTTTTCTAGAAAGTACCTTACTAGTAGTTTTTTAATTTCTAGCTCTGTCATCTATGCCACTTAAACTGTATATACAAACAGCATTATCGTATATCACTTGACTATCAGCAAGCATATTATTGACACTCTTTTTATTGGTATTTCTCCCGAACTTTGGGGTCAGGTCTTGTCTTTTGACTCTTATTACTTTTTGTATATCAAAGTTGACTGAGTACCACTGTGATTTGGACGCGTAACTCTTTTTGGGGCACTTCTGAGTTAAGAAGTGCCATCTGTGAAGGTTCTGGACAAAACCGTGCCAGTGCCTTTGCTAATTTAGCAATCCACGAATTACTTAAAGTATGACAAAGAACAATCACCTCTGACTTGTCGACACGGGTCTCTATGGATGGCAAACTCTACTACATTTTATTAAAGTCTTTTGATTGTTCAAAAATCACACCTAATGCTCTCATGAGTTTATCAACATCACAGTCTGCATTTTCTTGGTAGGCTAGGTATTCATTCTGTACCGTTTGCTTAGCGTGAAAGACATTTTTTCCCTTACCCGTTCTACCACTATCATCAAGTGGATTGTGGTATAGATTTACCCCAAGATATTGAATGTTAATGCTGGAGCCATGACTAGTAGTCATTTGTCTTTGAGCAAGCATTTGGTTGTCTGATTCGATTGATTTACATTCTCCTTTTGGAATATAATCTAGAACTTCTTCCAGTATCTCTTTCTTTTCAGAGTACTTTTTCCAATCTTCATTATCTATGTAGTCACACCACTTATTAAATTTCGTCAACGGGGCCTTATCTTGAAAGTAAACAAGTAGTCCGAAATCTGGCTCACTTGTTGCATACCGAGTTAGAATTTGTAGAAGACCTTCAAATATGTAATTATTTGTTTTTCCTAACTTTGCTTCTACCAACCAGGAAAAGTCGCCATACTCAATAGTAATGTCGATTTTACCTCGCCTATTTTTTTCTGTACTAGCACTGAAGGATTGCCCCATCATCAATCCTGCTAGCAGTGAGTTCAATTCTTCTTCACCAAAAGAGTAATAGCGATTACCAGATTGCTCTACTATCGCGATACAGTGTTTCATTGCATAAATGGCGGACTGGAGAAACTCCTCGTAGGTACTCGGAGCTATTGCGTTAGTAAACCCTTCGATAATATCTTCAGGACTGTGGCTAGCTAGATATTCGTCACAGGCGGGGTCATCAGAATAGTCATAATCACTTACCACTCAAATTCCTCATACTCAGCTTCTACTTTTCTAACAAAGTAGAACTTCAATCGTCTCTTATCGAAATGCTCCAAATCGTGCGAATCCTCAGTGACAAAACTATCAGCTGAGCATCTGATACCTTTGTTGAAGTCGTTTTTTGAGATACTTATGACCTCGTCGTCATGAGTAACATAAACATACTGAGGCTCTAAAAGAGACACATTGGAACCACAAAAGAACCTTGCTAAAGCTAAACTTGATTCCGTATCAAGCTCAGTAATTTTCTTTATCTTAGTGAGCGGATAGTAGAAGTCATCCTTCTCACAGTCTAAATACTGCAAGAATTTAATAGCCTTTGATTCCATCCCATTTGGGAATATGGCCTTCTCTGTTATGAACTCGACAACATTAGACTTCATATCTAAACATTTGATTTAATTAAGTGATTTATGGTATACAACGCTTTGGCGTTACCAATCGGATTTTCCAAAGTAAAATGACTGCACGTATTGTAATCAGAATTAGGTTCGCACTCTAGATGTAGTCTAGTCGTAACCAATAGATTTTTCTTTGTGGTACGCTTTTTAAATTGAATAATAAGCCCAACACACTTTACTGCTTCAACCTTTTCTCCTGCTTTATGATACTTCTGTTCTCTTAAGCAATTGTCAGTTTTCCGTTGATTCGAGCGAGGCATCAGTGTTCTATTCTTAACACTGATAAACTTGGTATCTACGACTTTGCCATAACCATCTTGCTTGTAGAGGCTAACGATAGCCTTTTCTAATTGCATAATCGTTAGAGACGTAAGATTGATGCCGCTAACTCTTAGAACATCATAGAAGGCTTGCCTTAGCCTGTCTAACGTTTCTTCTATGTCCTTCTTGTATGTTTCACCAGAAACTCGCAATTCGATACGATCATTGTTGAATGGAACATAAACTACTTCATAGACATGCTTGATTACCTCGTCATCCAACATCACAGTTCTTGGCTTTCCATTCTGCTGAACAACAATTGGAACCTTTATCTTCTTGATTTTTGGTGTACTAAAGTAAACCGCCCAACCATTTGTGTCCTTTTCAATCGCAGTAAGCACAGGGAAACCTGTGCTAGTCATTTTCCCTGTATGCTCAAACGGAAAAACTTTTGAGTAGTCACTTGGAGTAATAACTAGGTTATCTAACGCTGTACGAATATCAGCAAACGTTTTAGCGTCGCCCTGAATCAACTGAATTATGTGCCTATTGGTCAGGTGGAGAGCTTTCGCGACTCTTTTAAGCTTCGGCAAAGCATCCGCCACTTTCAGCTTATCGTTTTGATCAAACAACTGATTCATCATTTCTAGCTTAGTGGCTTCCCAGCTATTTGATGTATCCAGCCCTAACTGCGTTAAGTAGATTCTCGCATAGGAGTTCTTCGCAAGACTCTCCATGTAGGAAAATAAATCTAGAATATTGTTTTTTTTAACTAGTGCGACAGACATGCACAACCTCCATATGCTACCCGTTTAATTTACCACCCCATGTACTAATGGGTCTACATATAAAGAATGGACAGAGTCACAATCCAACAGCTTTATTGTCTATACACCTCTCTAACTAGAAAAGTTAAGTGACACACCCAGAGATGGCGCACCACATCATTTCATCTTGGATGATAATTTTCAGATAAGTTTTGATATGGCAAATCGACATGAACAGAATGTGAATGATTATCTACTCTAATGAGAAAAGGGGCATGTTTAAGCTAGAGAATTAACTAGCCCTTATCTGAGCATGGACGTACTAGCTTACTGTCATACAGCATTGATCTAAAGCGAATTTAGGATTATGCACTGCCTAATTATTATTTTCTCATTGGTTAAAAAGTCTTTCTACCGTTTTCATTGCTAGAAACATGCGAATGCGTCCATTATGTTCACACAATACTTCAAAGCCAAATCTTGCATAGAATGCCTGTGCTGAATCGTTCAGACAGTCCACGACAATAGCATACGCCCTCATATGGTGGTTAACTTCCCAAAGGTACTTTAGTGCACGAACTAAACTGACTTTTCCTAGCCCAGAGCCCTGAAATTCCTTATGCACAGCTAACTGAGCTAAAAGAAATACTGGAATGGGATATCGAGGAAGTTTCTTTGCTAGTTGCGCTGGTAAGGTTTCTCGACTGATTGAACTAGGCGCAACACTGTAAAATGCACATATTGCAAACTTCTGATTAAGCAATGGCTGAGCACTAGGAAGAATCATTGTTCGACTAATACCTGCTTCCATATGCTTTGCTGCTTGAGTTCTGATGAATGTATTTAGCTCCTGCTCACCACAGTCGAATGAGTTTCGGTCGTGATATAATTTACTAAGTTCTACAAACTCTTTACCACAACTCACTTGATACCGCTCTCATCTGTGAATTTTGCAGCTTCCAACAAAGCTTGATTTGGCGCTTTTGCTTTGTCACAAGCAGCCATAAATTCGTCAAAGACACTATCCTTAACCACGATACTTTCGTGCTCTTCAATTACCTGTGTTGCATCTTCGTCCATAAGCCTAACTACATATTCAGTTAAACTTTTCAGACCAAGCAATGCTGATGCCTTTTCAGCTTTCGCTTTTATCTCTTCATCAAGGCGGATATCTAAACGTGCTGTTGCCATAATTCCTCCAATGTACGGACACATTCCGTAACGACAGAAATTATAGTTCAAACATTGAACAGCTTCAACTTGTACGGAAAGGTTACGGATAAAAAACACGTCATAATCTCGATACAATACGACGCATTAACTCGTCGGGAACTGAGTCAGATAACTTTTAGCACGTTAGCAGCATATGAATGAGAATTTAATCTAACAAACTTTGGGACATTTCCGAGTCACAAAGTCCGCATTCCCACTTGCGATCACCAAGCAATTCTGTCGATGCGCAATCAAAGTTAGTCAGTCCTATGTTACAGAGCAACTGTTAACGATTTTTCATCCTGAGTAGAGATTATTAAACCCGACCAAAAGCTTTGAGAAAGTTCTTGGGATGTTGGTGAAACCTTACATGATCGGGGTGATTAACCCTCCTCTTTCCCTTAAAAGGCGGCGCAATGTATCCCCAATTTGAACATCTTGAGAAATATATTACATAATCAATCTGTGCATTTTGCCACTGGTCAGTAACAACTGTGTTTCCATCAAAGCATCCTACCGACTTTACTTGAATCCGGTAGAATTTGTTCCCGTCAGAAATAAGCACATCGGTCTTCATACCATGATCTATCATAGGCATAAATACTTCCCAACCATCTTGTAATAGCCAGCTTGCCAATAGGGTTTCGTAAGAGATGCTTTTGTAATGCTTTTTAGCTTCAGAAGAAGTGTGGAGTGTTTTTACAGGCATAGTAATATCCTAATTACATGCTGAGTGTCTTTTTAGCACAAGACAGACAGCGAAGCATCCCTTGTGGGAAAACTTCAATTAGGATTCACAATGGCTCTATTGAGATCTCATCAGCTAGTAATGGGAGCTGCCCCTAGTCTTCTACCTATTTGGTTACCTTGACTATTAATACTAGAGTTCACGTAACGTGAGTGAATCGGTCAGTGTCATATTAACATAAACAAAGATCGTAATTTCGTCAATTCCACTAATGGCAAGAAAGCTTCATTAGACAGATAAACTCACAGAAACCCAGAATAGTAGACACCACACTAATTAGAAAATGTAGGTCAAACGACCTTCCGCAAAGTTTGATGGAAAAATGTCCTAATTTAAAAGGGGCAAAATCGAGTCAGTGCAGATCATATTCAATTGTGTTGTTTTCTACGCATGTCGCCACCAGCAATACGATTGGTCATAGGTTTATTGTCCATGTGTTGCGAACGTCCGGATAGTTTCATAGAAAAGCATCAGTGCAAAGGCGATAAATATCACACCCGTTACTCGCATTATCAATCCATTGTTGATGTTTATAATCTTTGCTATCTTCGCGCACAGTATGGAATACACGATATGAATGGATGCTGTGACCGTTACCAGCGAAACCGTGAGGTTAATGAAGTTCGCACTAAACGTTGATGCCGAGTTGAGGTAAACGGGATAAATAGCCAAGAAGAACAAGATTGTTTTCGGGTTTAACAGCGAGATGTAAAAACCTTGAAGTGCAAGGTTGGAGTCTAGAGTAACCCCCTCTTCTTCTGAGGTAACATCCACTGTGTTGTTTGCGCTGACTATTAACTTTAGCCCTAAGTAGCCAAGGTAGCAGGTTCCACACAGCCCTATCAGTTGGTATGTCCAAGGAGCTATGCTATAGGAATAAAGTAAGCTAACTATGGCTACCACAGACGCACATGCTAAGCCCAAGCCAATACCTATTATGAGTGGCACTGTCCGCTTCACCCCATTGGTCAGACTTTGGTTAATTACCGCAAGTGTACCTGGACCCGGTGTGCCTGCTGCGACGACGCACACCGCTAAATACCCAACGAAGTCAATATTAGTCATAGTGTTTTTCTTTCTGTGTTTCCATCAATGTCATAGGCCAGTTTAGGCACCAGCCGCTGTCCATTTTGAACACACCCAGAATTTGTTCAGCCGCAGCCATGGTCATATCTGATGTGTACTCAGGCTTATTAGAAAGCAGTTGATTTAAAAATTCACCGATGTGTTCCTTCTCCTTAAAGTGCCATCGCAAAGGAATATCAATAAAGTGAGGCTCACCCCACCCCGACAGTTTGCACATACTACGGGCAAATGATTTGCTTAAAAAACTAACTTCATGACCGGTTTTACATGCTCTAGCGACAAAGTCGTCAAAGTATTCCGCCACTGGCGATCCAGAAAAGATGTCAAAGATGAGGCATCTCGCGCCCGCTTTGGACATTCGATTTAATGCCTTCATCGTATCTGTCTTACTACTTACGTGATGGAACGCGCCACGGGTCCATATCAAATCTAACTCGGAATTTAAATCGATATTCATTGCTTCAGCAGCTTCACAATGAATTTTTATGTTCGTAAAGGCGCTGTCGTATATTGGCTGTAGTTGCTCCAGAGATGGGTCAACAACATGAAGGGTCCCACTCTCACCAACAAGCTTTGCGATTTCAAAGCTAAAGAAGCCACTACCTGCACCAATCTCAAGAATTTTGTTTCCTATCGCTGGCGTTAAATAATCAATCATGACTTGTAGGTCTTCTTTCCATACTCCTTCAAAGTTGCTGATTGCCATTTTATAAGACTTAGATCTAACAGCATTGAACTCGACAGTTTCCATACTAGGTTCTCTTTTTACTATGATCTATTATTAATATCCGAAATCCACCTGTACAAATATTGAAAATAAATCCGTTTATATTCGCAATAACTGGTCCTTTATGTAACACGGCTCGCATTTATTATGGATGGAGCTTTATAGCAACACATTGTATTCAATTGGTTTATCCATCTAGAACTGCGTTGTAAAAAATAATTATTCAATTAATCGAAATATGCACAAGGAAGTCAGCGTATGGAACTGAATAAGTCCGAATACTCATTGATTGATGCTTACGACGGTATTGAATTTGTTAGTACTGTTTATGGAAGACAGCCTTTCCCGTTGCATCACCACGAGGGGTACGCTATAGGCATGCTAGATCAAGGAGTCCAGCGCTTTGGAATGAACGGGAATAATTATAAGTCGAGTTCAGACCAACTGGTGATTATCAACGCTGATACTAGCCACACGGGGGAGGCCGTAGGACACACACTTTGTTCTTATAAAGCCATTTATCCTACCCCAGAGCAGATTCAGTCTATTTTAAAAGATACACCGCACGCTAAATATGGTTGCCCTTTTATCAGCGACCCGATTGTCACTGATAGTCGAACCAGCCATTTTTTTCGGATGTCCCTCCAAGAAATCAATCAGCCAACGTCTCGGCTGTGTTTGGAGACTTTACTGTACGGATTCGTTCTTTCTTTGCTGGTCAATCAGTCGGGAATTGGTGTATTCAAAAGAGTTCCTGAAGCATCTCCCAATATCAAAAAAGCAATGGATTACATTCAGTCTTTCTACGATAAGAATATTAGCTTGGACGAACTATCGTTCGTTTCCAACTTAGATAAAAATACTTTGATTACTGAGTTTAAACGATTGCTCCAAACCACGCCTCATCAGTACCTGATTCAAGTAAGAGTTAACAAAGCCAAACAGCTATTGAGAAAAAACCAAAAACTTTCACATATCGCATTCAAATGTGGATTCTCAGACCAAAGCCATTTCACTCGATGTTTCAAGCAATTTACGTCAGTGACGCCGAACATGTATCGCAAATCGATTCTCAGTTATATATGAGTTCAATCCCAAACTGATTAAGATACCAACACTGATCTAGACGAGTTTAAAGACGCTGGTCTCTTATTTGATGGAAACCGTGTACTCCTGTGGCGCAAACAACCATCAAAAGACGGGGCAATATTGCTTTAGAAATAAAAGCCTCTATGTATAAGTAAGTTAAGTGACTTAGGTAGAAAATTCAGATTAAAACAAACTGTAAGCTTGAGCTTTTTGAGCTATATTTTGAATGTATGTAAACCATATAGGTGTTTATAAATGGATGCAGATCAAAAAGCATTGATTGAAGTCAGTAATCGCTACCAGCTATGCAGTGAAGTTTACACTCATGCATTGGAAGGTTTCCTTGAAGGAAGAGTTAAAGAGGATGTTTTCTCAAGAGCTTGGGATGAAAAAGAAAATGCGTTCGAAGATCTTTTTAAAATTAAACAACGCCTTATTAAAAGAGATGTGCTCTTATCTGACATTAATAACATCATTAATACATGAGGCAGCCCTAAGTTTCCCTTCTTTTCGTTCATCCAATTCTCGCGCCTACCTTGATGGCTCTCAGTCTATTTCTATTAACTCGCCTACCCTAAACCCGGTATGTGTGCATGCTCCTATTCCAGCTCTTCAAAAAATAAAATATCAGGTGTTGCGAAATCGTAGGGTCATAAAAACGTTGCTTTCAACAGAGAGTCTTCTTCCATGCGGAGGACAGGTGAATGATACCGATTTGTACAACGCAGCAGGCTATTGCCTTAAAGTCATCGAAGGCGATTCAGGTGAAGCCAACAACAAGCTATTTACCGCGACGCCTAGTATTGAGGTGATGAAGCAACTTGGTTACAAACTAGATGACTCTGGTTACAACTACGGAAGCACTTATGGCGCTACTTACAAGGAATCTCGAATAGACGGTGAGTTTGCTCGCTTTCGTTACGATGGATGGGGTTGGGAAAACGATCCAACGAGCTCCAACTATGGTCAAGGTGGTCAACTGGACCGATACTGTAACGGACTTGGCTATTTAAAATTCATGGGACGTACCAATTGGAAAAGACCCAACCGATATGAACTTTACAGCTTGGTTTATCACTTAGGCGACTTAACAGCAAACTACGGCTGGCCAGGATATTACGACTATTGGACGAATCACCCAGCTAAAGACAGCAAGTTTTACCCTGTGGATTTGGTGAATAATATTACTAGATCTTATTCAGTAGGGTTAAAAAACTATGCGTCTTGTGTTTCTTATAACGACTAACGAAAGAAACAACTGACTTCCAAGCCAGCAGAACCTCTGCTGGCTTTTTTATTCACTTGTATCGAAGGTCTCTCTTAAAAAGATAATGCATTGTTAATATGAGACAGTTCTAAAGCCGACAAACCGTCTTACCCAAAAAAAAATCACTTTACCACGGCAATTTTCCTCACACTGACATGTCAACCTAGATAGGCCGATAATGGAGAGCCACCCCATAAGTCGCGATCGCAAATAGACTGACAACAGTCTCTATTGAAATTCTGATCGTACTGGTCCCCGTCCCCAAATAAAATGTTTCTAACACAGTGATATTGGTAGCGGGAGTGTAAACATCCCTTTTTAGTGGCACCCTAAATTAGAGTCTAATATTGATGGCGAAGATCACTATGGGAACCTCCTCACTAATGGGTTTTGCTAAACCATTTTAGGTAAGAACTTAGCTGACCATTAAAGAGGAGATGTGACATAAGTTAGCTAGCTGTGGAGCAGGGCTTTAAGACGTGTATAACTCGTGTCTAAGCACTCACATTGACACACTATGTAATCGAGTATGCGCTTTAGTGTTATGATTAAAAAACATATCATGCAATGCGCATATTGAAGAGTGATACTCATGGTCATTAACGACAAATTGAACATTCACATTTCTCATTGAAGAATGGACTGCGATTGGTGTAATGTCTTGTTCGACTAACGCTAACACTCCTTTTGCTAGTGCTTGATTGGTATCAAACTTAGAGCCGATCGCAGAGATCAGGGCAACCATTCGACCTTTAATATTTGCGTTAGGGAATCTTTTCTCCGCTTGGTACAGTACTTTATTCAACGCATCGCTAATACCTGTTAGGTAATAGGTCATAGAGTTCGCGTTCATCTCTTTACCAACTAGTTTCACTCGAGCATCAGTGATTATTTGCATTAAGTCACAGCTGACATTGTCTACGCTGCCAACCATGGTTTGGTCGAAAAGATGCAAAGCAAAGACTTTTTCTTTACCTGCAATGATTTCTACCTTGTCCATTGTTGGTCGAAAAGCACAAGAGATAAGGGTACCTTTATGGTGAGGCTCAAAGGTATTCTTGATTTTAAGTCCTATTCCACTTTCGCGTAACCCCGCGGCAGCATTAGGGTGAATCGCCTCCATGCCGAGATTAGCAAGTTGATCAGCCACGTCGTAGTTAGTCTCACCCAGAGGTCGTACTTTATTGGTTCCAACAATCCGAGGATCAGCCGAGCTTAAATGGTACTCTTTATGGATAACTGCTAAATCGGCACTGGTTAATGACGCGATACGACTAAATGTAATTTCACTATAGCCGCGGTCATAAGTGGACATTAACCCCTCTTGGCAAGAAGCGTATCCAGTGACAATGGGTAACTCTTTACTCGTATCGATGTCTGCAAATACATTAAGAATACATTCATCTAAACTACTAGGCACCTGTGTATCCCAACCTGACAGATCAACAAACTTGGCATTTACACCAATATTTTTCAGTTTAAGTGCTGTGTTGTAGGCGCTATGTGCTTCACCGATAGAGGCGAGAAACTCCCTGACTTGAGGAAGGTAGTGTCGCAGAGAAAACTGACCATACTGGCAAGTTTCCATTATGTTAGAGATACAGACTTTCGCTTCAGAAAAGCGAGAGCGGATAAACTTATCCGCACGAAGACGGTTCATAGGGTCGGCAAAGATATTCTCGTTAACGAGCAACATTCTTTGTTCTAGGTAGTCAAGTGCTTGCTGCCAACTATCATCTCGTTTAGCGACTAACTGATACACACCCGGCTTGCCGGTTTTTTTGCATTCGAGCAAGGCATCGGTGATCCCACCGTACGCGGACACCACAAATACTCGGTTGTATGTCTCTTTGTCGCTATTTTTGATCAAAATGTTGTCTAAAACAGCATCGAATGCTGTCATTGATGTACCGCCGATTTTCTCTACGGTATAAGTCATGGTGGGTCCTTTTGATTGATTGGATTAATGGGAAAAGGCTAAACTTATTGCCCTAGCCACTAGGGGACATTTACTCAATGAACGGGGAAACGCCTTTTCATCATGGGTTTCTTTAACCGTGGTTGATGGATTAAACACGCACGCCATTACCATATTTTTTCCTTTGTAAACACGGAGGTAGTGCTCATCCTCATCACGCTGGTCTAAAATATAGTGAGATTTGGTGAGCCAGACATTTGCCAAGCGAGCAGTGTACTGAGGTGATTTTCTTTACGAAAAAAAGTAAAACCATAAATATCAACATCATAGCGAGTCAAAAGATACGTTTGGCGAAAACCAGTTGGCTGCAAGAAATTGTAATAGGAAGAATTGGTTTCCAGTGGCGAGCTATGAGGTTAAATATGTCATCACCATCTTCTGAACTAGGGTCACTGAATACTCCATTATGGTCGGGTTCTTCTCCAATTTCAGGGTAAGCAACGCAAGGTACAAATATAATCATAACAGCACTCACTTATTTCGTACTCTAAACAAATAAAACTCCTATCATCATGCAAAAAGTGAGTTAAAAAGCAAATAAACCCTAGACTTACACCTCTTAATGTGATGTGGATCTCAATTATGTGAGTTTTATTTACCCAACCAACTCATAATTTACTATGACATCTAATGTTTAGTGCTGTAATCTTTTTTTGAAAAAATGACAATACAAGTTCGTTATCTAAACTAGCTCCTAGATATCTTATCGGTCAGGTAGCAACATTTCCCAACCTCATAAAATATACTTAAAATTCTTATAAAACAGAACATTATAGATGCAAATCGATAATTTTGATGAATAGAACTTAAAGAAACTCTATTGAGAATGGTGAATAACACTATCGTTGGAAGCTGTTTAAAAATAAAACAATTTTACTTAGAGTACTAACCATAAATATAACAAACATACCTCACTAGAGATTGTTTGTATGAGTCTCACAATGGGAGTTAAGGGATCCTAGTAAGGTAATTGACGAAGACACCAAACGTGCTTTTACCCTGATGGTTTCTGGTGTTGATAAGAGTAAGTATTTTCGGAAGCTGGTTTTATTCACTGATGTTAATCATATATCTCTTTACTATCGCTGCTAACTCAAGTGACTGTTTATATACCCTAATTGCTTTTGAGTGTTTCGAAGATTAAACTGCCTTAGCTTCAAACAAATGGTTCATTGGATTTATTACACAATCAGTAACATAACCAATTTCCGGCGATGACAGGAATAAAGTTATAAAATAGCATTTTTTTTGAGAGAAAACTGACTCCGACAGTGTTTCCAAATATAGAACTACCGATATAAACCGCGAATAAAAATCTTGCCGCTTCCCCTCTAATAAAACTCAGCAGGCAGATAAATAAATAGCATAAGTATTATGACTCCTTGTCTAATAGTACTTTGCTAATTACATAATTAAATATGTATTAGGTCGAGAGATAAGTAGGAGAAACCATGTTACTATTGAAATTTTATTCGTTATTTTTAACGTATTAAATCAATTAATTAAAAGACTAATTATCCATATTTTTTACAGACTTATTCTCGACTAAACGAGGAATCTTATCTCTACTGTGAGTAGATTTACTGCGCTTTTGAAGGTACATATCTTTGTCGGCACGATGCAGAGTACTCTTAAACGGTAAATAATCTTCAGGTCCCGATTGAGCGATACCGATACTCAGCGTCACATCTTCTCGAGAAGCCGCAATTTCTTTTTCTAGACGTGGAATATAATTACACTTGGCGCTTTCTTGAGTGCAACCAGGCATAACTACGACAAATTCATCTCCTCCAACTCTGAAACAACAGTCTACGTTTCGAGATACTGAGCGGATGCAATCTGAAACTAGAACCAAGATTGCATCACCTTCTTCATGACCATGAGAATCATTAAAGGATTTAAAGTCATTGATATCTATATAAATCAAAGAAATTGGTTCATTTTTCAACTTCGCAATTTCAAACGATTTATTAGCTTTGATATCTAAGCTTCTTTTATTTAAAAGATTGGTTAACGGATCAAGTCGTGTTATTTTCTCCAAACTTCGAGTACGTTCAATTACCAAAGTTTCCAAATCATCTACATATTTATCCGATCTTTCTCGCTCGATTTCTAACTCAGTCATCATACTTTTTATATAAGTATCAAAAACTAATGATACATCAAAGTCGATAAGTCGTAGTAGAATATTTCCTAAATGTTTTGCATATAGCTCATCTGAAAAATTGACATCTATTGTTCTGATAAGTACGCCTTTTAAATAAGTAATAGCGGATAAGTACATTTTGGGGTCTACACCAATTCGTTTGTGAACCAACCCAATACGTAATCTGTTCTCTACATACTCCAAATCTATTTCTTTAGAAAACAACTCTAGAATATAGCGTTTCTGTGCAGAGATTAGACGCTGCAACGTTCCAGAGTCTCCAATTAAATTTGCAATCTCAGGAATCGCTGTTTGATTTTTATAAAACGTTGATACAATATCATCTAATTGACGCTCTATGAGACCGCGTAACTCTTTACGCGAATCAAGATCTTCATCTGTTATCCGGAACAGTCTCATTCGTTGCTTCAAATCTGAATCGGTGATTTTTTGCTGCTCTACTAATGATTTATCAGTGACATTCATTAAACTCTAGCCTACTTTTCTAATATTATACAAAGTGTAGTACATTGTTTTAAAATACAAAGTATAACTTCATCAGAATATCCTCATACAGAACACTCCAAAGGCATATACCTCCGATTGCTCTTGATGTTACGAACGAATAAACAGATCAATATGTTCAGGAAAAACTCCACTGATTCGTTATTAATAACAACCCTGTCGAGGTGATTTCCGATTAAAAACTGGTGATCTTCAAAACGCTTAAGTTTAGTGTTCAAAATCTGGCTATCTTCAACTCGCTTCAAAAATGTGATGGATAGTTATTAATGCTGTGGATAAGAGCTGCAATTGAATTGCATAGAGTGTCAGAATAAATTTGTTTCTACTCTTTATCGAAACTATCAACAATAATAGCTCCCATTGACGCAGGCATAGTAATGACAATAATTCGCTTAATTGCAACGAGTGGTTCTTCTAATAGTGGTAATTTATCAATGCAGAACAAAACTAAAGCGACCACAAATGCGGTCATCAGATAAGCAATCACAATTCGAAAGCAAAATACCCACTTTCTTTGGGCAACAGTGCGTTGAAACACATTCTCATACGTGTAAATCCCTAGAAAAATGATAGAAAGAAAAAGCAACATTGTTAGATTTTTACTTGGTAAACTTTCTCCTAATCGCCACGCTTCCTCGGAAAATGATATAGGTACAGCAAGGGCAAACGCTCCAACAAAAATCTGGCTTGCATCTTCTACATTAAAGCTAAACTTCATTTAAACACTCCTTCGTTTGTCATTACATAAGAAATAAATTCACCACTTTACTCAAAAAAATCATAGCCTAGCGTCAGTCATATCTTTCGTTAGCCTATTTTATTCAATTATCTTAGTCTTATTTAGATGCTAACTAACTCGATATAGAATAGTGAATCGCTCAGTTAAAATTGTCCACTTCTTCAAGTAGAAGTACACCCCGAGCAGCCCTGTACAACCAACACAAATACCGACAACTAGCCAAAAAACAATACCACTTTCTATTCCTGATCCAATTTTGCTATAATCGAAATGTAACCACATGTCTGATTGTTCACTGCTTAGACGGTTCACCTCTGACCAAATCAACGACTTGCTACCACTTAAACCATCTAACAGCATAGCTGTTTATGTGTCCGCTCGGTGCTTTACTGAATAGACAGATTGAGACCTTTTTCCTCTCGCAGGTAAGGGAAGGGAAGGGAAGGGAAGGGTTAAATTTAAAAGTCCAGTAAAGAATTTTCTGTCACTACTTAGGTGGGTCATAAAGTGATAATAATTGAGTAAACCAGCAATGCTACGGCACAACGGAGATAGGCTAATTGTGCTCATAATATACTCTCTATAAGAAGTAACATAGAATGAAAACAATTTTCTTACATAAGGCTCGATATCGACACCACTTTCAGTACCTTTACATTATTCCGGAAAGATAAAATCAACTGAATTTCTATAAACGACTTATAACAATCCACATATTATATTGGAGGGCTGAACTGAGGAAGGGAGTTGGCACGAAATATATGCTGCACCAACAACGAATAAATGTGAACACCTTGAGTATGACTGTCATAAAGAAAGCTGGTGACAACCAGCTTTCTCTTGTAGCAATACAGATTTACGTGTTAGAGAGTTCTTTAGCCGTGTTATCTAAATCAGAGGCAGACATCTCAATTTGCCCAATGGACTGTGCCATACTGCTTGACATGTCATTGATTTGAGAGAGGCTTTCATTAATCATATTCGACACTTTAGACTGTTCATCCGTGGACTGCGCAATTTCCGAATTCAGTTTATAGATCACCCCTGTCGTTTCTTTGATTTTATCAAAAACGTCTCCAATTTTATCGATGCCCGATTGCGCAGTTGACATTAACCCTGCTGCTTGGTTTATCGTCCCCCCCATTGTGCTTGTTTTTTCTTGCAGGCTCGCAATGATTTCCTCAATTTCGTTGGTTGACTCCTGTGTTCTCTGAGCAAGTGAACGTACTTCATCGGCCACAACCGCAAAACCACGACCTTGTTCACCCGCTCGCGCCGCTTCTATCGCAGCATTCAATGCTAACAGGTTGGTCTGTTCAGCAATCGATTTGATCACATCCAGCACGCCTGAAACCTGAGCACTCTCAGAAATCAACCCTTCCATCGCCTTTTGAGTTTGCGAGAATTCGGTCTGCAGCGTCGTCATGGAGTCTACTGCCGTTTGCATCGAAGATTGCCCTTCACTGACATTCTTATCATTTTGCGACGCTTCATTTTCGGCGTGAACCGTTACATCAGTGACTCGCGTCAACGCTGTAGACATTTCTTCGACCGCCACTAAAACGGAATTCGTTTCTTGTGTTAGATTGTCTGAGTTTTTCCGACTTTCTAATACCACTTGATGGGTTTGCGTCGCTAAATCTTGAACACGTGAAGAGACTCGGTATGTCATTTCTTTGTTTTGACTCAAAGAATCAAGCATGTTGTTTATTTGAGACGCGATCTCTCCAAGCTCCCCTTGATCTACGTTAGTTATTCGAAGGTTTATATTGCCGCTGGCTTCAATGTCTCTGAGCTGATTACTAATTAGGGTCACGGGGCGAGATACCGCGCGAGTAATCATCCAAAAACCGATTAGTGCCGCCACTAACATCAATACCATCAAGAGCAAGGTGATCATTACCGATTTGTGCAACGAATTAAAATCTTGGAGCAAATGCTGATAAGTCCGACTTTCCAACTCAGAAAAAAAACCGTCAATGGGTTTCATGATTTTAGCTTTCTCTACATGGTACTGTTTACTGTGAAGTAATTTAGCGGCCATACCTGTGTCTGGTTCTGATCGAACACTGTACTGTCCCGTGTTAGGATTTTGAAAAAGACCTTTCACCGCATTCATGGCTTTCACTTCCAGATTAACCAGCGCATCAGAATTGTTTTGAGCCTCTTTTAACAGCGAAAACTCTTTGTCGGAAAAACCAAGATCTTGCATGCGTTGTTGTATGGACACTGTCCGACCATCCGGCTTGGGTTTTTCACCATAATTGATCACCAAATCCCAATAGATTTGATGGTATTTTTCAGGCAGGGGCTTTTCACCGTTACGAATGGCAAGGATGTCCATGTACATGCTTTCGTAATCATCGTTACCCGTTAGCGCATACGTTCTCGCCAAACGCGTCAGATCATCCGAACTTTGTCTTAGCTCATCGGCAACCTGATACGACTGGTAACGAGTTTCTGACGTTGATTTAAGTTTGTCAGCAGAGCCCAAAATCGTCCAACCCAATGCTATGGTTATTATTGCTATCATCGCCATGGAGCCAAATACGTATGCCATTATTGATTTTGTTTTCATTAAAGTCTTCCTTTCTCACACTTGCTATCAATTACAACTCTAATCCAAATTTAAGAATAGGCTAATATTCTACATACGCCATTCCTTTGTCCATAAATTGATAATCGTGTAAGCAATTGTTTGGACGTACTATTGTTGGATCTCACTCAAGGTTTCCAACGGCTATTAGAAAACAGGATACTCATCGAGCCTACCACCTTAAAAAGTGTGATTGTGCGTATGGAAGAAAGTAAAAAAAACCCGCCTGTTAGACGGGTAGGAGAAGTGACTCAAAGTTTATAACACGACTTTACTTAAAAAATCATAGTCGCGTATTTCTTAAACCGCAATCTTGTTTACGGTAACGAATGGTGCGAGGGCGCGTGTGAGAGTAGTGAAGCGACCAGTTTTTGGTTGAGGTGAAGACCGTGAACGCTTTCCTTGCCGTAACGTAAACGCTGTCGAATCGATCGCCTTAGGGCACTGGGATCCAGAGACAGAGAGGGATAATGTTGGTTAAAGCGGCGCACCGCTTTTTTGACCATGACCATCAATTGCGCGTCCCGCCCCTTCCACGCCAACCAGTACGCCGTCATCAGCTGTTGTCGCCTATCCAGTACGTGCCGTTCGTAAGACTTGAGCGCTCGATTGGTGTCGTACTGTTTCATCAAATCGCTGTCCGACAAACCGCCCGCCTGTAGAGCCAGTTCGACCCACGTGAACGCTGACGCCTCCTTGTACGCCAGCCCTTTACTGCTGAGCGCCCCTTCTTCGTGATATCGGTACGCTTTCATCGGATCACGGACAAACTTTGGCATCACCATTTCGACGCCACGCCAGTATTCCCCTTGCGCCATTTTCTCGCTGCCCCGGATCCCCGAAAGTACAATGCCCCCTAATACCGGTCCCGCTACCTGCCGAGCGTAAAAGCTCCATATTTGTTCGCCGTCAAGGTCGCGAGTCGGATCTCTGATCCACAATTGGTCAAGCGAAATACGGGGGGATAACCCAGCCCCCCCAACACCGTAAAGTATCCCATTAACCAGGGTTTTATTGCCGAGCGCGTTGTAAAGATATCGTTTAAATTCCGTTTCCGCATCCCAAGGCACATCGTCGTCTCCCATAGCTGCATTCAATGCATTCGCCATCCCATACACTAGGGAAAGGGGCAAGGCAGAAACGCCCCCTAACAACGAGGTCATGGCAAGGGTACCCACCAATTGTCGTCGAGCTTCTGTCCGCGTCTCTTTGTTCATCCCGCGCATAGACAAGTACGCGTTGCGCATCAAATAGTACGTCATGCTCTGGCTGTACTGCTTAAATTGGGTCAGTACCTTCATGAATGGCGGCTGCATGTACCTTGCCCGATTGGCATTGGTGTAATCGAAGTGTGCTTTCCACGTGGCGTCTTCCGCGAAATGGGTGGCATCGGCATGCGACTGTCCGTCGGCTCTCGCCAGCCGATACGCCGCTATTGCCGTGGTTTCACGGTTGTAAACCTCCGCCTGATGAAACAGTCGGGCGATCCAGTTCATCACTCGGTCGTAACGCGCGTTGTACTCCCAGTTTTTCGACTCGGCTATCCCAGCCAATTCGTGTGATTGGGTCACATCCAAGAGTCCGGTATCGTGCCACTGTTGATAGGCTTGCCGCTCTTCTCCTTGTAACTTTCGCTTTACACTGCCTTGAGTCAATGGGTAGCTCGCCATGGTGCGGAGCAATTCCCCAGCCGCTCGACGTAAACCGAATCGACTCGCCAGTATCGGCAACGCCACCACCATATTCTGGGTCAGGTTGACCATCGCCGCCGCGGGGGAGGCGCCCAACATCCAGATGAATCCCATGGACGTCAGATGCTGAGCCACCGTGGAATGCGAGGGGTTCATGATCCATTCATGACGTTTTAACAGCTCTTCCGCGTAACGGCTGGCTTGGTTACTGTTGCTCACCTGCGCCGCTTTTTTGGTGTCCGCCGCCAATTGTGACAAGGTGTCGGAATACTCCAACCTCGCCAACTGATACGCGCCTCGCATCATGTTGGACGCCAACGCGCGCAACGCATCGTTACTCCACCCTTTGGTCTTTTTTCGGTGCAGAAATTGCTTGCGCATGGAACGCGTTGGCAAGGACTGCAAATACAATTGGTAGATGGTGTCCTTTAACTCACTTTTTTTCAGATCATTGAGTTGAGTATCGTCAACGTGGTGCATGAGATCGAGAACAAAATTCAGACTGGCGCCTTCCATGGGAGACAGCCCCTCAACCGCGCGCCCTGTGGAGACGGTAAACCCAGCAGTGCGCAATCTCTTTGAGGCGTCTTGCTGCGCCTTTTCAGACTCGAACATCAGAAAGTGTTTTTCACCCTGCTCATCCACCGAGCTCAACCAATACTCTCCAAATCGCGCCAAGGGAAAATACGGGGCCATGACGCTTTGCAGTTCAAACTGCAACTTCAAATCGGCTAAGCGCTTTTTCTTGAGCCGATTATCAATGTCGGCGCGCTCAATCTGTTGCTCTAACAATGTTCGGTATTGCCTGTGTCGAGCCTGATAGGCATCACGCATGGTCCGGTAGTGTTGTTTCGCCTCATCCGGCAAAGCATCAAAACGGGTTTTCAACGCCTGATGTTTTACCTGACGTAATGGCTCTGACTCCAGTTGTCGCCGATACGCCTTGAGTTCACGCATTTGCGCCGAGGTTTTGTGGCTGCCCTCATTCACCTTTTCGAGGTGGCGAATGGCTTTCTCGAGCGGGGCTTTGGCACTGACAAACGCCCCATCCGGATCCACGCCATCAACGGTCGCTAGGTGCGCGATGTCGAACAGCGTGTCAGCCGTTTGCTGATGTTTCGATGCCCATTTTTGTATGCGCTGTGCCATCTCACCCGCTTCGTACGCCCACTGGTTGCGACGCGTGAGCATTTGATGCACGGTATTGACGTAGTGTTGCACGCTCGGAAGCTGGGACTGAGACAGATCCGCCAACTGACGCAGGGTGATCGCCCCCAACCCTTTACTCCCCCCAAACGTCTGTTTTGCGGCGTATCCGATGTGGCTGAGGATTCCTTTGAGTCGGCGTTGAGGGGTGGTCGCATTCAGTGCCGCTTCAAAGCTTGCAGACTTAGTGCGTGAAAACATCACTTCAGAGCTTACTGTGTTTGGACGAGCCGACTTATTCGCTATCCTTTGCTCCAAGGTATCGATGAGATGAAGCAGCTCAGAACGGCGCACGGTCGAAGGAAACCACCCTAAGCGCTTGAGGGCAGCCCATAGCTTACTCAGCAACGCGTCCCACCAACGTTTTATTGCGGGACGCGTTTGCTCTGCCGCTAACGCCATCACTTCTTCGGCTTGCTCCGCCAGATTGAGCTCGCCATACCGGGTACGCACCTCGTCCCACAGGGGCTGAAGCGAAGGGTGATGACGACTGCCCTGTATCGCGCGCAGGATCGCCACGTGCTCGTGCTCTCCCAACACGCTCCGCAGACCATGGTGAACCAAAATTTCATGTCGAAGCGCACGCCTCACTTGCTCAGGGGATCTCAAACTCGACGCCACTAAAGTGACCGTCTGTGTCGACGGCTCATACACCGCATGTACCTCCCCTCGCCCCTTATCATAAGGCAGGTCTGACGCCGTCTTAACTACCTTGATACGAACTCGGGTCTCTCCTTGATAGTGCTTGAGCCAGTGTCGTGAGATACGCGCCACCTGATCAGGCGCTAATGATGCCTTGCGCGACTCGGCGGACGTTTGAGCTGACTTCGTTCGGGAAAACAGCTGAACGTGCTCGCCGTTGACTTGTGTATCTAGGACCTCAAACAGGCGATCAAACGCAGGGGCGATCTCGGTATTAAGCTCCGATTGTGTCGGGTACGCGTAATCCATGTCGCTATCGTGTCCAAACTGACGCTGCCAGTCGGCTTCATTTAAGACGTTGGCAAGGTAGTCGTTGGTGATCCCCACATTGCGATTGCGCGCGATGATGTACGCTTCAAATGCGCGCGCCGTCATTTCTGTCATACTCGCCCAATAGGGTCGTGATTTGAACCTATCCAATCGAGCACTCCGCTTGGGCAGATCTGTGCGCATCACCGCCTCGCGCAATTGTTTAACGCTTTGAGTCAATGCTTGTCGCAATGCTTTTTTCTCTAGTGGGGTATGCGCGATGTCGGTCAAAAACTCGCTGAGTGCCGAACCCTCTCGGCGTCCAAGGTGATGGTCAATGGCGTGAAACCATTCGTGAGCCAATGAGCCCGCGCCTTTCGGTTTGGTCAGGTTGATCACCAAGGTGCCTGGCTCATAATGCGCCTTGGCTTTTCCTTTCCCTCGTGCGCCAAACGCCAAGCCCAGAGTGCCGTTGAGAGACACCGCTTTGGGAGGCAGATCCAGTGCGTCGGCCAAGTCGACTAAAGCATCATGAGCGTCGTTCAGTTCCGCCTGACGGCGCTTGTCTTCCACCCAATTGCCAAACTGCACCCCTCGAAATCCAAAGGTACGAGTGAAGCTCTCGGGGGTCACTTTTCCTTCGCGTCGGGGCTTGCCCGCTCGCCGACGGTTGTGCGGCGTTCGTTGCTCTTGTGTCAGCTTTTTGCGCAGCGCCAGCACCTCTTTTTCTAATGTGTCACGATGGGTGTTCAGGTGCTCGCGCGCCGCTTGTGCTGACGCAAAGCCACCAATGAGTCGAACATGTCGTTTCCCGACGTCAACCCCAATGAACCTTTCAGGGTGTGGATCCCGCGTTCGATACACCTTCAGGTTCACTTTCCGCCGTCCGGACTCTGCAGCGTCATTGGGATCGCGTACCCACTGTTGGAGTGCCGTCACCATCTCCGCTTCCGTGCTAACTCTTTCGGTTAGCGCCTGACGTTTATTGCCTTCGGTGGCGTGGTAAAAGGTTCGAGCGGGCGTGAACCGTGCCCCATTCAATTGCGTATATTGCCCACGATTGACCTTCAGCTTGGCAAGGCGTGTCAGTTGCTCTGGCGTTAGGCCTTGTGCGGCTTTCATCAAGATGGGGAGGTCAGTATGAGCGATGGCTCGACTGACCGCATCCGGAAGCGACTCATCAGCCAATGGCTGAACGAGTTGGCGCGAAAGGGCCAAGGTTTTCTCAACGGATACGCGCCATGACGCCACCTTGGATGCCAGTTTCGGCTTAGGTGGAAGACGTTCACGAAGCACCGACAAAAGCAAAGCACGCTCCGGCGGGACTTTCTGCTTGATCAGAGCGGATAAGTTAGGCTTGGGAAACAGCTGGCTCAGCGGTTTTCTGCGCCATTCTTCGTCACTTGGGTGGTGTTCCATCGCCTGCCCGTACTGTCCCCACAGATGCTTTCTCGCCCCGTGTAGGACGTCCCCAAAATCCACAATTTTCTCTTGTGGGGATAGCGCGGCAGCATCAGGTGCCCGCACCGAAGACGACGAATGGGGGCTCGGTTCAACGTCATTCGGTTCAGTCGGTGGGATCGGTGAAGGCGAGCGAGGCGTGACTGGTAAAGCCGCCGCTTGAGGTTGAGGATTATGAGGAGGAGATGGGGACTCATGTTGCGTCGGGGTAGGACGAGGGGGAAGCGAGTCTGTCTCCAACTCAGGTTCAGGCGCGTTGGAAGACGGTTTCGCCTCGGGTTGAGCGACCACGCCTTTGCCTCGCCACCCTCCGATCATCCCCGGTACCGAACCGGTGATCGCCCCCACACTGAAGCCTTCTGCCATCGCCGCCTTTGCTCCCTCCAATGGCGCACGATCCGTACCCACAATGGTATTCAACTGAGTATTGGCGGCATAGGTGTGACCCAAGTTTTCCGCTGACTCCGCGCTCCCTTCGGCTAAACCACTGCGCACCCCACTCTTGAGGATGCCACCGCGCAGTCGATTGGTGAGCGCACCGAACAGCACACGATCCCCCAACGCCCCCACTGTACTGCCCGCTATCGCCACCGGATCCGACAATACCGCCGCACTGACGCGTTGGGCGGTCGCTTCCTTAGCTTGTTTTAAGATCTGCGTCGCGTTTTTGACCTGTGCTTGCCGCGCTAGTGCGTTGACTTGATGGCGAAAATACGGCGAATGGGCTGCCAGCCAAGCGGTGTCCATATCTTTGACCTGCGTAGCCACGTCTATTGCAGTTGCCCCCAATGATCCCGTCAGCCCCGTCCCTATGGCGGTGGCGCTCGCCATATGTCGCACGACCTTTTCAGCCACCTGCTGGGCCACGTTAAGACTTGCCCCGCGTTTGAGCATACTGCGTGTGATGGCTTGACCCAATGTGATCCTAGCCGCTTGCCCTACCGCGCCTCCGGGGATCAGCATTCCCGCCATGCTTCCCAGTCCATTGGCAATCTTCATTGCCCACACATCGAGGTCGCCTGCGCCTTCCCCCCACGTCAAATTCCCCCCATCGGTTTCGGTGAACAACGGCGTGCGCAGTGCGGTTTGTCCATCGTCCGTCATGCTGCGGCGAAGTGCTTGACTGCCAGAATGCGCTAACTCGCGAAGACTGCCTCCCAAACCTAAGGTTTGCTCCGCCACCTCCCCGACACCCGCCGCCAGATCCGCCGCACCCACACCAAAGGCTTTAAGTGCATCGGTTACGGTCACGTCTGTATCGGGTCGGGGCTCAGGAGGGGGAAGCAGTTGGAAATCTTCAGGTAACTGAAAAGATGTCATCACGTCGGTTTGCTCAGCCATGGCTGTTCACCGTGAGCGTGGGCTCATTGCCACGTATGTATCTCATCCAACATCGCTTCCTGACGCGGTGTATTGGCTCTTGGTTTGGCACTGGGTAGACTGCCGCCTGCTGGCACCTCATCGCGCAATCCCATCGAGGTCGCCACGTCTTTGGCGTTTAAGCCTTTGGCAATGCCAGCTGGTATGGTGGGCTCATCTTTGATCAACAGCTGTTGGACCAAGGCTTCGTCACGTTGACGCTGCTGATCAGCCAGTGCCCGCTGGTAATTGAACGCCAGTACGTCTGGGGTGAGACGCGCCACATCCCACCCTTTGCGTTGCAAAGCCTCTAAGAAGCGTTGCTTGGTCTCATCCCCTTGAGCCCACGCTGCTGCGCGGTTGCTTTGTTCAGCATTCGGCACTTTCAAATACATCGCGCGCAGCTTCTCTTGCTGGGCATCAAATTGCTCGTTGAGGGTCTTAATGTGCTCGGGGGTCGGATCCAACATTGCCGCTAGGGCTTTCGAGCGTTCTTTTTCCAACGCCAAATACGCTTGCCGATATTCTCGACGGACACCACGCGTGTCTCTGGACGGTGCAAAGAGGGTTTGATACGCCGACGAAGCCTGAGCCTGACGGCGCAGAGCGAGCTGTCCCGTCAGATCGCGAATGGCATCTTCCAATGGGAGGATGTGCACTGGATCGCCCGCGTCCGTGGTTCGGTTCCGTGTGATGGGTCTCGGATGCCAACGCCCTGAACCATCCTCCACCTCCGCGGTCAAAACTAACCCGGGCTGGTTCCCAGGCAGGTCCGGCTGGATGTCTTTGGCCAACACGGGAATGCCCATTCTTGCCGCCCGGATCCGACGCCCCGTATTGGGATCCCTTTGCCCGACGACCGCCTCCAAATTTTTCTGATACACCGTACCTAGGGCGCGGACAAATGTCTCATCGTCAAGCGGAATGTCCCCTTGTATCACCTTTGGTAGCGCGGTTTCCAATGTGGCAAAGGCGTCCTCGACATCCGGACGCAAATACCGCCTAGGATCATAAGCGCCGCCTTTCACTTCACGGGAGTCGAACACGGCATCGACGTCACCGCCCTGCAACCAACGCCCCCAACCGGCTTGGATCAGCGGCTGGTTTTCTTGCAAGAATGCCCGTTTTTTTTCCTGACCCAATCGGTATTGACTGAGTTTTCGTTGGGCTTGATGCGCGGCTAGCTGCATCTCCTGAGTTCGGCGAGTCCGCTCGTCTTGCGCTCTCAATCGACCGCCTTTGCCGTCTTTCCCGTACTGGTACTGATGCCGTTCGGCTTGTTGCTGAGCCTGTTGTTCACGTCGTTTCTCTTCCCGTTCACTTTCGGCAAACCTGAGTGCCAGCGCGTTATCCGCTCTTGCTTGGTTGGCTTCACGCGCACGATGCCGCTGCATAACATCATAGCCACGTAAAAACCCATCCACTAAACCACGGGTATCAAGCCTCATGCCCTCATCCTCTTAAAACAGTTCACCGAGGATCCACCCCGACACAGCCCCCAATACGGCGCCTGAGGGACCGCCTGCCAACAGCCCGATGCCTGCGCCAGTCCCGGTTGCCTGTAGGGTTTGTGCGGATTTGGCTTGTCGAAGACTGCGATCCATCATCGTTCGTCGAGTGTCTCGTTCTGACGCGTCCCGCAGCCCACTGAGCGCCATCTGCTTGGTCCGTCCCGCCTGACTGAGTAAGCTGTAGCCCATGGTTGCCTCCTTAGTGTCCTCGGATCCCCATCCCTGCCCCGGACAGCATGTGCATGGCTCGTTGACGTTCGTGATCGCGCAACGCGTTTTTGGTCCCGACCGCCGACAACGCCATGCGAGCGTCATCCGCATGCCCTGCTGTCTCAACCGATAACCCATATCTGCCCATGCGGTTTTGTTGTCCCTGTCTGGCCGAGCGCAGCGCCGCTTGGCTATGGTCATCCGCGCGCCTCAATTGCGCTTTTAGCAACGCCCCACTTTGGGACACCTCAAGCCATTGTCTTTGAATAGGGTAAAATCGAGCTTTCCAGTCTTCGTATTGCTCACGGGTGATCTTGGCGTAGCGATCGGCAGCCATGCCCATTACGTCTCCTTAGGAATACAGCGATCCCTTGTGGTTCATCGTTGGGTGGTACGGTCTGGGTGACTGGGTGCTGATCCCGTCGGTCACCGTCCCCCCCGTGTCTTGGTAGAGCGCGTGACTCAACCCCATGCCAGCGGCGGTACCCGCGCCATAGAGCAACGCGCTTTTTTGATTAAAGGCGGTCGCGGCATCCTGACCGGCTCGTCTCAATGACAATTCCGCCACCTCCCCCATACGAGTGAGGTTTTGTGCCTGTTGCCCCATCCCGAGCGCGTTTACATCGCTCAACCCTGCAACATAGCGGTCTTGCTCCGATGCCTGAGCCCGATTGATGGTGTCGGTCTGTCCTTGAGCCTGCGCCAAAGTGAGCTCGCCCAACTGTCCAGCAAATCGCCCACTGTTGGGGTTGGTGCCTGCCGCCGCCAGTCGCTGCGTGGCATGACCACGGGCGCGACTGAACGCTTGGTTGTAGCCCAGCTCAGCTGACGATTTCGCTCGCTGCATGCCTGCGTCGTTTCCCAATGCCTGCACACGCTGGATAAAAGTGTCTTCAAATCCTTTGAGTTCATTCTGGTACAGATCCCAATATCGATTCGCGATCTCGGCTGCCGCTTTCTCTTGCTCCGTTTCCTTCACTTGTGGCACTGAACGTCGTCCGCCCATGACACCCTCCGCTGCCAAATATGGAGCCGCCCTCGCTGTCCAACCCGTTGAAAACCCGCTGACTCAAGGTTGGGGGCTAACGCGGATACCACTGTCTGGCATTCGATGCCCTCGGCACCAATCTGTCGTGCCAGCTCCGTCACGCACTCGTGGTAACAAGCCACCGCCTCGTCACACCACCCCATTGCAAAAAGCACCACAACCCACGTCCCATCTTTGCGCGCACAGGGCTCTAACACCACAAAGCCATCCAAATTAAAAAACAAACTGGCACGCCCAGATGTCAAGGCTTGGTCGATTTGTCGAGCAAAGCGATGCGCATTGCGTTTTTCCGTGGCCTGGATCTGCGGGAGTAAATGCGCTCTGTGGGTGCACCAACTTCCCTTGTATAATTCAGAGCAGCTCATACACTTTCCAGGTGGCGCGTGTTTGCGCGCGTGCTCGACATCGCGCGGTACCAAAACTCAATTGAAAAAATAACGTTGCAGGCGTTGTCCAACGCGTCACTATGTAAGGGCGATCCGCTTTGACCGACCACCAGATGGTGGCAGGATAACTGATGGCTACCCAGTTATGCGCTTCAACACCGCCTGTAATGTGGCACTCCACCACGTAAGTCCGTCGACTATCGCCCCACGCCGACGCCACAAACCCCGTATCAACTGGCTGTGCGTAGTCCCACTGGAACCCATACCGATCCATGTCTCCGGTACGAGACGGGATATCCGTGCTCCCCTGCGCCACCAAGACTTTTGAGCCCACCACCTTGCTCGCATTAACCGTACCGTGGAACGTCCCGCTGGCAGCTTCTAGCCGACCTTTGAACACACAGTCACGCCCCACCGTTAACCGATCCACCTCCCCACCGGACGCAATCAAATGATCGGTGTACACGCGCCCATCGTGGGTAATACGGGTGTGGTAACCTTGGTACGGTCCCCCCGACCCGACATTGAGCTCCGCCCCGTTAATGACAGCACCGGTTAAAGTGGGCGCGGTCATCGCAATGCCCGCTTTGACTTCATCCGCCACAATGGTCTGCGCGTTCAGCACTTGAACCGTAGCCGTCTCAATCAGGGCTTTGGGAATGACCACTTGCCCGTTGTCGATGGCGAATGCAGGCTGCAATGCCGGCGATCGGCGGTTGGGATCAAACACAAACACTTGCGTCGCGGCAATGGCCACTTGTGAGAGACCGTTGGTGCCCGCCACCAATCCGATCCCTGCAGTGATGTCACCCGCACTGACTTTGTGCGCCCAGAGGGAACGATAGGCTTGACTGCCCTGTCTATCGAGTTGATTGAGCGCATGACTATGACTCTCATCAGCCTGACTTAACTGTGCAATCAGTGGTGAGCTGCGCATCTGCTCCGTGAGTTCATCGATGATGGGCTGCACGTCGGATGAGGTTTGCCCACGTTTCCCCGTCACATGATGAAAGGGTCCCACAATGCCCCGAATGTTAACGTGCCGTATCCAGTAATAGTAGACGCTGCCGGGTCGGACAATGTCACCCAAAGTCGTGGCAGGCGTTGTGGCGATCCGCTGTGCCAACCCAAGGCTGTTGCTGCTTGCGCGCCAAATCTCAGTGTGCGCATGCCCAGCGTATAGAGCGGGTGCCCAATGCAATAGGATCGCACCAAACCCACCACTGACAGACAGAGAGCGAGGCACCGAGGGACGCTCGACGACCTCTTGCTTTGGCTTTTCCCTTTGATGGGGGATAGCAGCGTAGTGACCCCGTGCTCGCCGATTGAGCTGCACCATGCCCAATTGCGAGAGATCGCGCAGTGTCAGCGCTTTATCTAAGCCATCGCCTCGCTGCCCAGTCAACAGCTCCACGTTTTCATACAAGGATTGCGCATTGCGCCCCGCTCGATATGGGCTCGACGTCATTGGAGCGCTCGCATATCACTGGCAATTTGAATGCGCTCGACGGGGGAAGTGCCAGTAATCGCAATTTGCCAGCGGGCTGCCCGCACGGCGGGAAGACGAAAAGGACGCGTGGTTACCTGCCCTAGACTCAGCTGCAAAATCTCCACCCCATCCGCATAAAACGTGACACTGAGTCGCTCCGGTGCGGGGCTGTCGATTTGAGCGCAGCTCATTAACGCGCCAGAAGACAACACAAACGGTTTCGAGCGCCAAGTGTACGACTGGAGTGTCTCAGCGCTTCGCCAACGTCGGATTTGATGTCCACTGGCAAGATAAAGCTGATCGGTCACGCCGTGATAATACGCCGCATCCCAACGTTCAGACACACGAGTCAACGATTGAGACACGGGATCGAATAAGAAGCTGCCACCTTGGTGTGTCGCAAAATACTGACCTTCTATTGACACCGCTCGAATGGTGTCAGGCGATAGCGCCTGCCACGTTTGGCGGTCAATCACCGCTTCACTCAGCAATTCGCCTCCCTCACTGGACACACTGACCAATCCATCAGGGCTGGCGTACACGACCGTGCCCCGTAATACCACCATCGAGTCAGCGCTGACACAAGCTTGATGGATATTGAGCTTGGTGGCGGTCATGGCGCTTGGTGTGACGCCGGAAAAAACATAGGGCTGTCCCGTGGTGCCAACCACCAGTGAGGTGCCCACGGGTGACATCGCCACAATGTCATTCTGCGTCGTCAGACGGTAATTAGTTGGCCACGCGTAGGGAAGATACGCTTCGCTGAACATGACTTCGTTGCCAGCAAATCCGGCACAGATCCCGTTGGCCATCAGGCATAACCCGCTCAGGTTGGCATCGGGTAATGCAAATGTATCCGTTTCTAAAACCGCGCCGCTGACGGTCGCGTGAGTGTCTGAAAACGTGGAGACTGAAATGGGCAATTGAGCAACGAGTACGTATTCGCTTATCCCCGCACTGGTGACAGATCGATAAAGACGCGTGTGCGTGAGATTGTGCCGATTGGTACCCGGTGTCGTCAGGCGCAACGTCACAGTTGAGCCTGGTTGTTCTATCAGTACTGGCGTAGAGGGTGGTCCCGGTGCCCCTTCTTCCCCAAACTGCGTGACGTACGTTTGCAGATACACCCTGTCTTCGTCATCCACCATCGCCGGTTCGCCCGCGGGAGGCGGTAAGCCCGTCGATGAATCAACCGCGGTGATCACCGGAGCCGTCTCCGGCGCCGGTACCCCCAAGTCATACCAGGCCTGCGGTCCCACCCCTTGTGCATTCAATGCCCGCTCTTGAGACGTCACTTTGGGTTTCCCTTGTCCCGTCCAGTAGATACGTTGGTGGGGATCTTGCGCGATTGGGCTGGGGATGGCGTGTACTCGTGTTGCCCAAGCGAGCCAGCCTGAATCTTGATACTGAACGAAAGTGCTGGCGGCGATGGGCAGGGTCAACGCCAGCGCATCTTGACGGACAGGCTCGACGACACCCGAACCGAACTGGCAGTCCAAAGCGTGTGTTGCCGCTTCATTGGGCAAAAGGTGTGGAGCCAGTCTGGGGATCTCTCCTCTCATCATCGGAACGTCAATTCTCATGGGTTCCCCTCTGTTGACCGCGACGCCGAGGACCGTGCCTACTCATACCCACCCTGACAACGTAGGTCGCCCGCACTCCGGAAAATCTGGGTGTTTAACGTAGTCCACCAATCGTTTTCTGTCCTGCAACAGCTGATAATATTGATCGTCGGTGAACGTCGTGACTCGCAGGTTACTATAGTGCTCTGGGATAGCTCGGTCTTGCTGGTAATGGTTAATGGCCTCTTCCACTTTAGCCACTTGCTGTCGTTGCCAAGTGATTTCGGTCTCCGTGAGCGCTTGTTTTTTTAGGGCAACATTCACCACCCACGTGCCCGCAGTGTCGTCCCATTGATCCATTGGGGCTGGCACCAGTAGAGTATGCGTGTCTGGCAATGGTCCCAACGCGGTGATGTCATAGTCTTCACCGTTTCGATCTTTGCAATAAGCTCGCTTGCCACGATAGTCAATCACGTATTCCCACTGTGTCCCTGTAAACCGGCAAGTTTTGCCAGCTTGTTGAGGTGGCGGTTTGATGTGGGTCGACATCGCTGGCAACCCCGTATGGGCTTCAATAAGCATGTCACTCCCCCCTAGCAACGTGCCCAATTCACACAGGTGGTATACAGTTATCATTCGGTCTTGAGGCGAAAATTGAAACGCCATTACGCCGCCCTCACTATGTACATAAAGGCAATATTTTTTACTCGAACTTCATTGGCAATAGGCACCTGACGTGACGCGTTAAAGTTGACGGTACCGCAATTATTACGGTCGGTATTACTTGGCGTCGCCCCCAGGTTGGGTGCATTGGAAGATTTAATAAACGCTCCATTGGCACTGCCGCTCCAACCGAATGATTCACTGATACCAATGATGTTACCAGTTAAGTTCCTCATAGCATCCCCCTGTGACGAAAGAATAGCTCGACCAGCGTCCACACCCCGCCCATTGTCCCAACCTTTAATGACATGCGCTCTCAAATCCGGAAGTTGTCCGCTTGGGTAAGCGCTGGCGAGGGATGGGTACGCATTTAAATCAAAAGTTTGTCCTCGGCATTCCAGATAACCACTTGGAACAGTTGATAACGGAGATGGGCGCGGTACCCAAGCGGGACAAATATCGTCCAGTGCCGTTCGTAAATTGTTGGGACTGTAGACGCGTTTTCTAGCACTGCCAGAGCCGTCATACACGTGTGTCCCCCACACACCGTCGTGTCCGAGTGCCGCTTTGGGGACGCCATTGTCACACCAAACGGCTTGGTGTCCCCCCGCCATGGTGCCACCAGTTGGGTTGTTGGTGTGTTTGTAGGCCAGCCCATACAAATTACCAAAATCCGCTCCGGTTGAGCTGTTGCGGTACGCCGCCCCCATGGACCAAATGTGGTCGGTTTTGGACGCATCGTAAACCCCGAATAGTCCCCGATTGCGAGCCGTTGAGACAAGGTCACCGCTGAACGAGTCGTTGGCAGCGGCACTTAAAAACCGATGATCGGACTCTGAACGACTGTAAGCGCCAACTTCTGCCGCCGTCGGTTTGATACGAGAATTGTAGCCACGTCGCCAGCCCGGAGCGTACCCAGAGCCGTGATCCACGTAAAGGTAGTCTGCATTCGCCACAGCCCCGCCCGTGGTCGTAGAGGGTGTGGTCACTCGGATCATGTAGTGGGCGGCACTGCCGAGCACTTCAATCACACAGCCAGCAAGGTGAATGTGTCCTAAGGCGCTCCCGAGATCGGTAATGCGCTTGTTATTGGCGTAGCTCCAAGAACATTTGGTGAACCAGTAGGGCGAATCAAAACACCCCTGCCCTTGTAGGTAGGTGACGAACTGCGCCGTTGTCCAATCGCCCGCCCCTGTGGTTAAGCTCGCGCTATAAGCACGACCAAATCCAGTGGCATCAATCCCATCCAGTCGTTGAGCATCGGAGGCTTTTTCCGCTTTTAATAAATACCGATTGTCCGACGCTTGACGACCATAGAATTCATCGGTAAACGCCAGCGATTTGGTGCTCCAATTCGCCTGCCCAGCAGCGCGGGAGGTAGCAAATTGCAATCGACTGGGGAAGGCATGACTCACAAATAAGGCGTGGTAATACTTAGCACCACCACGATGACCCCACGTGAGGTAGTCACAATAATCCGCATTTGGGGCAAACGTTCCGGCACTGGTACTGTTGCAACGCAGTCCACCGTCCGCCGGTTTCCAGCTGGTGTCGGTATTTTGCGCTACAGCGACCGCAGGTCCTTGTTTCGGCAAATAGCGTTCATCATGATCATGGGCGACCACGACCCCTTTATCCTGCTTACCATCCAGAGCCAATCCCGTGGTGTACCTTACCCAATCTAGCCCGCTTTTTAGTGCGAATGGGGTGACCGCTTTATACTGAATGTCGCTGTCATAATCGTGGCTAAGAACCGTCGCCCCATATCGATTGGTCTTGGCTAATGTAAAGGTCCATTTGGTGTCCAACCCCGCCGATAGGGCTTTTTCCGACACCGCCAAATCGGTGCTGGCTCCATCAAAGCGTTGACTCAGGAAGGCACGAAATGCGCGCCAAAATTGCGGTAAACGAACGAATTTCGAAAACACCGCTTTCTGATCAATGTCGCTGTCCGTCGCGGCATTGTTTTTCAATTCAAACCGATCCACCGCGCCATCCAGCGCCACTTTAGCTTCCTGAGCCAGTCGCGCGCTGTCGGACGCCGCCGACGCTTGCGTTTGTGCACGTGTCGCCTGTTGAGTGGCAAGGGTTGATTGCTCTGAGGCAAGATTTGCGTGCCCCAGCGCTCGATCCGCTTGTGTATGAGTTTGTTGCGCCCATACGGACACTTGATCGGCATGTTGCCCTACCGTACCAAGACTCCGTTGCACCGTATCATGTTGACTCTGTACCTGAGACGACAAGCGTTGGATATTCGCCAGGTGCTGGCGCACTTCCAGCACGGATTCCGGTAATATGGGCGCAGTCAGTGCTAACGCCTGTTCAATGGTTAGCTCACCTGTCACGTCCGCGTTGAGGATTATCCTACCCAGATATTCAACATCGCGTCGCTGATTGACCTGAGCATACACATCGTACTCCCCCGTTTTCACGGAAAACTCATAGTACCCATGTTGGTCGGTCTTGATTTGCGTGCCGGAAAACACCAAGGCATGCCCTGCATTTTGGCTGGATACCAACTCCACCACAGCATAAGCCAGCGTATGACCACCGGCGTCTGAGAGTGTGCCTTTAAAACGGATCATCTTGGCGTCTCACTCAAGCGGATCCGCTCATCGTCTGTTGTGTCGGTCTGGCTTTTGCCTGTTAATAGCAATTGGAACGACTGCAAGTGATGCAGGGCTTTATTGTGTTCACTCTCGTTCTGACCGTCTTTGGAATACGCCCGGTACATCATGAAATCAAACACCATCACCTCATAGATGACAGGCAGAGGAAAAGCCTCGGTTTCACTCTGGATCCGAGTTTGACGAGCATACTCGTGCTCAACAGAGACTGGTACACTGGGCGTGGGAAACAAGAAATACGACAGGTCATCATGATCGTTGCGAGTCCAGTTGGTGGGCTGGGGATCTTTGAGCGTGCGCCAATTGGGGTAATTCTGATTCAGACGATACAGATCCACGTATTGCAGTGCGTAGCCATTCACGTGATTAACAGACAGCAATTTGTACGCATTGACTGGCAACTGAACGCGTCCGGTATCGGCTAACACTTGAGTCGTGTCCGTCACGCGACCCAGATCGGGACGGAGCAAAAGTATCGAGGCAATGGCGTCGTTCAAATTGCTGATATGGGTGGGTTTACTCCATCTGGTATAGCGCTCATCCACCAATTCTCGGGATACGCGCCCAATCAGTTCAGACACAAGAGCCATCAGTAAAACTCCCGTTGATGCCTGACGGGCGGCAATGAGAGCGAGGGATGATTCTCCAACCGCCAACGACGGGCTCGGCGCTTACCTTCGGTAAAAGCCTGTTCGTGAAACCTCACTCGTTCTAGATGGAGTGCACCGGGCACCGCATACAATCGGCTTGCCGCACCGTGACAAATCGCTTCTTGCCAATCTTCCCACAAGGCAGCAGGAAAAAAGTGCGTGGTGAGTGCTGGCTCCACGGCGATCACCAGATGAACTCGCTTCCACGGCTGCAATGCGTAAATCTGATCCAAACTGAGGACTTCATAATCACGCTCCGCCATTAATGGCTGACCGTCGGCACTGACGGAGATCAAACCGGCGGACTTAATGTCCCCTAATGTGCGGTGGTTGAGACCCGAACTTTCAATCAGGTTTAACGTGGTGCCCGCTCGCACCCAATCCAGCCCCCGTGTATGGACAATCACTTGACTGTCTCGACAAAATTCCGATGCCGAACGGATCAAGGCCACGTCCATGTCCGCATTGAGCGGAACGTCAGTCATGTGTCGGAGTACTGGGTAAAAATCCGAGACAGGCACCATCTCCATCAGATGTTACCTTAGGGCATCCCGCACACGCTGCTTGTACTGCTCCGCTGTCTCTTTCCCCTCTTTCGGTGCGATAGCCAAATCTGCCGCTTCAATCAATGTGGCGATTCGACCGCAGGCTAACTTGCTCAGGTCGACGCTTTTTTCGTTGATCGTCACCACCATAGATTGTTCGGCTTGTTGCACGTCACGTTGCGCCTGTTGCTCCACCGCCTCTTGTTCCCGCTTCGCTTGCTCACGCGCCATTCGTTGGATAGCCTCATCAACCGCATCGGCTTCCACAAACACTTGGTCAAATCGAAGTAATATGGCGGCGTTTTCCGCCGGGACTTTGATGGCTTGAAATTGAGGGAACACCAAACGCGTTCCAGTGACCGTGTCACGCTTAACCGCTTTGGGGCCCACATACGCAATACTGACTTCGCTCATTGGTTCATCCTCTAGGTTGTCAATACCCGACTGCCACGTATTGTGGGGTCACCGCCAACTCACCATTGGCGACCCCACCCGTGATGGTGGCACGTAACACAGATTTGCGTTCGGTGTACGCTTCACACGGCAGTGTCTGCACGCCAGCCGTCGCAACATCCACTTGCGAAAGCAGTGGCGTGTCTCCAAGCGCAAGATCCAATTTGACGTTCAGCCCCAAACCGGAACTTCGGATCTGAACCCCCATGACCTTGATGCCAATGGGCACTTCAATCAAATCGACGACATCATTGACCGCGACATTCTGCAGTAAGGCACCGGCGAAGGCCACCGAGACATTACCGTGGGTGCCGACATACATGCGATCGTGCATGGACGGCGCTGTGATGGTTGCCATGATCTTCTCCTTCTTTATCCACTTACTGCGGTATCGAGAGCAATAACGCCATGGTCATTGACTCGCCCTTGTTTGTCCGCAAAACGAATTTTCTTCAGCCCATTCATCCAACCGATGGTGATTTCAGTGCGGTTGCCCGCATCCACTTTCTCTTCATGAATGGAAAACTGACTGCCGTGTTGCGTTTTCCCCCACGCCGTCGCGACGGCTTGCCCACCGATGAGCATGCCTCGATCAATGGTGGTGCCCGCCACTTTGTCCGAGACACTGGCGTGGTCGGTGTTATCCGACACTTTCACACGAGAACCTGCATTAAATCGTACGGGGATCCCTTTGTATTTGCGCACTAAGATGTTACCGCGCATCGCACATTCACCAGAGAAAACGGGGTGCTTGAAGTTCCTCGCGCGATTCAAGGCGTTCGCCGCCAGTTGCTGCCAATCTTTGTAAGTGGTGGTTTGCTTCCAATCGTGCCACTGCCTTGGCGTCACCATTAGCAGGTAAAACGGTTCATCCCCAGACAATTCATCCCCGTGGTATCGGATCGGCTGCAATGGATGCGCCATTTCTTCCAGATACAAACACAGGTTGTCGACCGTGCCCAAACTGAACTGGTCAGCCTGATCCAACAGCTCAAATGCGGTGGCATCCCCCCCAAAGAAATGACGGTCATAGGTAGGCGGCATCAGATCATTGACCATGATTTCTCGAAATTCATCATGCCCCTCTAGCGGCACAATGACATCGTCATGGAGGTAATCTCCTCTCGCACCCGCAAATTGAAACGTGGCAACCTGATCTTGCAGGTTATTGAAATAAGGTCCCAGCAGAGTTCTCGCGGTTTGACGCAGGTCGTGAACCGTACGTTGCTGCGACATTTTACCGCCCGCATCCACTTGATGACGCCCTTGATTGATGCTGAGCTCAAAGCTGGTGAAATCCAGTGATTCACCTCGTCCAGCAATCTTGCGATCCCCCATGGTTGGGCGTTTGGACAAATTATGGACAATCTGCATGTCCACAGTGTCCCCTGCACTCTTGCTGAGATCGGTGACTCGGACAATAGGGGCATGGGGAGAGGTTTGCCTCTCCCGTTTTTTCTTGTCGCCCTTGGCCCTTTTGGGTGACGCTTCGGTCAACATGTTGACAAAGCTTCGGTGACGCAGGCTCGCGGTATACAGCGCAACTTGCTGTATCTTTCGCGCCTGCTCCTTAGTGATGGTGGTCATGGTGCTCGTCCTCAAACGAAAACACCCGCCAGAATGGGGCGGGTGCTTTGCGATTGGCGTCTACACGCCGTTACAAACTGGCGAGGAGATGCTCCATGTCTTCGTCACTCATTGCCCCCATCATCGCCATCAGTTCGTCTTCATTGGCCGTCGCCATCCGCTCTCGAACAGAAGGTTCGTGAGTGGTGGGCGAGCCGACCTCACTGGGTGAGACGGGCAACGAATCTGATACGACAGACAGTTGCTCCTCGACATTGGCTTGAACGGATTGTTGAGAAGGACGTGGCGTCGACGGCGTGACAAACGCAGCATGAGTCTGACGCACGACCTCCTCAAAACGTTCCGTGAGCGGTTTATTCGCCCACTCAGGAGAGACACGCAATGCATCATCGATGTCGAGCGCCTTTTGCCATTGCTCTCCGCCTACCCGTTGCCATTGAGTCAGCTCCGCGTTCTGCGCAATGGCTTCCGATACAGGATCGGAGGCTTGTGCAGAATCCACTTTGCTGTCCACATGGTTGACTTTGGCAACCAAGTGCCTCAGCACATACGCCAAATCGGGGTAGTCTTCGGTGAGCGCATCCAGCTGCTCATCTGAGATGTTGACCTTTTCCGGTAACTCATCTGGCGGGATCCCCAGCTTCTCCAACTGCTTATTTCTCAGTTCCAATCGCCGCTGGGTTTCCTCCCAATCCAGCTGTTGGCTCTGATACTCGTCCAGTTGAGCTTTCAACGCTTTGTTGGTTGCCCGCTCCTGCTCAAGGACGTGATAGGGAATAATATTTTTCCCATCTTTTGCCTCGATGGCATCGTGAGAGGGTAACGCCTGAGTGCGTGGCTCATCCTCGCCAGCAGATGCCGAGTCTGCTTGCTCACTGTCGACAGGGGGCGAAGGGTTGGGCTCACTTTGGTCGTCATTCGATGGTGGCTCAGATTTTGATAAGACGCCCTGTTCATCAGGTGCATCCGTCTCATGCTCAATCTTATCCAATATGGCGTCCAGTTCTTCAGGGGTTTGAGTATCGGTTAGATCTAAATCGTCAATGTCCATTGGGCTCTCCTATGGCAGACGTATCGCTGTCTGTGCGGCTAAAGTCACTGCGAGAATGACTTTAGCGGCGCAGACAAAAAAGGCCCCGAGGGGGATCGGGACCAAGTACGACAGGATAAGGAAACATCATGGTCTCTTAGGTAGCCTAAATACCAAACCACAAGCGCCTCACCTGGGAAGGAAGGTGAGGTGAAGTGGGATAGACCATGATGATAAAAATATAAATAACTTTTTACCCATTATCAACACTAAAATTGTGGTTATTGAGTGGCAGTACGAACAAATAAAGGGGCAATGACAAAAAACACATAAACAAAAAAGGTCCCGATAGGTTTCGGGACCAAGAGATAGGATTAAGAATCATCATGACCGTTATGTGGGTTGGTCGTCCATCCAAACCGCATACGCCTTACTTGAGTAGGCGTCAGAAGCAAGACCAGCCATGATGGATAAAATTTAACCAATCTCTGGGCGAATTTCAATACAAAATATGTGGTTAATGTCAAGATAATGCAATATCGTCAATCTGCCTTTGCAGGTGCTCAGAAAACTGCTGTTGGAGCAGGGCGATGTCTTGGCTGAGTTTGTCAATCTCTTTAAGGAGTTTCGCTGTCTCTGCTTGCGTTTTGGCATTCGCATAGTGCTGACTTTGGGTGGACATGGTCTCTCTGCCCGCTGTGGCGCGGGTTTTCAATGCCTCCGCCTCCAATTTATCGACGTTCGCCTTCATTTCTCGCATTTGCAGATCAAGCTGTGCCTGCCGAGCGACCTGATCCGCGAGAAATTGCGCTCGCTCGTCTGGTGTCATATCCTGCTCCGCTTTCGGCACATTGAGTGCTCCTCTCACCCGTTCCATGAATTCCGATTTGTTCGGGATATCCGACAGCTCTGCCACCAAATCGATAACCGCCGCTTGCACGTCTGGCGGCAATTGAGCCGTAAGTTTCATCATCCTATCCGCCAGTTGCGCCTTATACGCTGTGGTTTGTTGAATGGGGGCAAGCGCAACGTGCGACCTGAGCCGGGAAATGTCATTGCTCAGCCCCTCTGGCGTTTCTTCATTGATGATCACCGTTTTGCGTTTGTGTTTGTCATCTCGATTGATCACAACACGGTGATTTCGGACGCCTTTGAGATCTTCAATCAAATACCCCAACAGCAATTCCCCCACCAACTGGCAGCCAAACCGATAATTGTCATTGATTTCCGCCAGTGTCGTCGCCCCCTGCTCCACCAAATTGGCGATCGCCACGCCAGACTCTGCCGCGCCCTCCTGCCCGAGAAACGCGGAGTATATCCCCATGGTGTCTTGTATGAGCTTCATTGACTCTTGCATCACTTGAAACTGTTGCGACGCAACCGCAAAGTCTTGTTCCACTTGAAAGGTATCACTGAGGCTTTTTCGATGACGGCGATCAGAATTTAATGTGATCAAGCCGTCTGGCTTTTCGACTTCCTCTAGGACTTGAACCCGACTCATGTTCGTCGCATCTTCATCCATAATGACCCGTTTAGCTTGCAGCAACCAAGTCAGCTTAATGCGTCTAAGGTTGACCTCATTTTGGGCGGGGATCGCGCGTGAAATTAAGCCATAAGGCTCGCCTGAGCCGTCTTTTCGGTAGCCAAAAAACGGCACAATCGGGAACATCCCTTGCGGGGCATGGCTTGGGCGACTGCCTAAGAAGTGCGGTCCGGCGTACCAGTATTCTTTGATATGACTGATCTGCCCCGATTCCAGTTGAGCTTTACCCAGCGCCAGTGCACTTTTATGTATCGGGTTGTTTTTGCTGAACACGATGCGTCGACCGCTAGGCAAACGCAGAATGGGCGCCCGTTCAATGTGTCTGCGATAGATGATTTGCAAGCGAATTCGCTGTCTGTCTTGGCTCAGGTATTCGGTATGGCTTCGGCTCCACCCTTGATACTCTTCCCACGCACTCATCAGATCCGGCTCGATGCCTTCGGCCAAGTCGGTCTCAATGAATCCTTCCCAGCCATTGATGGCGTGTTTGATGATCGGTGCTTTGCTTGGCAGCAGCGACATCAGATCATCCACATCAATCCATCGTTGACGCATGATCCAACGACAATCGGACCAATCGCATTCGGTAGATAGCCAATCCCAATACACTTCATCTCGAGGGACATACTTGATTTTGTACCGCGCCCCTAACGGGTTAGGGTTGCGATACACTTCCACCAATCCGATACCACACTTGATTTGACCCGCGTACGCTTCGGATCGGGCTTTATCGAGTCGACCGAGCCGCGCTGCATCCGCAAACAACGAATTCAACCCTTCCGCCAACGCTTCAATCTGGTCATCGGGTTCGTCCGCCGTAACCATCAAATCCGTTCGTGTTTTGGCTTCCATTCCCAGTACACCGTCGACCGCCGGAGCAATCAGATTGTGTAAGGTTTCTGGCTGACCGCGCTCTCGCAATTTTTCCATCACGGCTTGAGGCAACTGATCACCCTCATAATACGCATGGGCGATGTTGGCGTTGCTGCGCCAAGGAGGCTGGGCATCAATGTCCGCCATGAACGCCAGTAAGTGACGATGGCGAGATGAGGACGTGTCCGACATACTCATCAGTGGGTCATCCAATGGGCTTTCCGTGTTGGCAGTTCGTCGCTAGGGCGACGCACTGGCATCCGGACTCGCATTTCCTGAGCAATCATGTAGCTCATCAACTGGTCGTCATAGCACCCTTCCTGTGCATTCATACTGCCTCTGGCGTCGTACACAAAGGTGTGAATTTCGGAGACCGTACCCACCCAACGGATCCCACTTTGTTGGTCGGACAGTAATGACTTCAAACCTTCCGTCAATATGGGCTTGCTGTGACGCGTAGTCAGCCAACCAAGACGCTCGGTCTCGTCTTCGCTATCACGGTCAATCAGCTGCTCAGCATAGATCCGAGAGGGAGGATAGAGCTCCTTAAGCTTAAGAATAAAGGCATGCCCATGATTGTTGCGCTCCGGTCCCACAAACGCATTTCGGTACCACTGAGCGATATGCGCCGTCAACATCGCCAGCCTTTCCACATCTAAATACCCAAACCAGTGTGCCACTTGCTCTCCCGTACTCTGCTTTACCACGTCAATCGAACTGCGATCACCGTGCTCCAGACCTTCCGCGATATCGATCCCCATGGCGTAATCCTCATCATCGGGCAACTCCCAAATCAGCAGTCGATTCATCAGCGTCTGCTGACCTTGCGCATCCAACCTTGTTGGCAAATGGGACTTAGTGCGCCGACCGGTCTGTGGCTCCATGTCGTACAGCAAGATGGGAGCTTCGCAATGGGCTTCAGCGTGCATCGTATCGGTCGCACTGAACACTCGACGCCCCGACACCAGAAACGCTTCGATGGGCGTGGAAGGAAACTCCTGTTTCATTTCCTCTCTTTGTTCCGCCTCTTTTTGGATGTACCACTGCTTTTGTTCGTCACTCAATGTGGTGTTGGCGGCACGCTCGATGGCAACAAAATAATCCATATGGTGACGACTGAGCACCAACTCCGATGTTGGCACTGGCAACTGATATTTGGGCTCCTGCCACCACGGGAAAAAATGAAACTTCCAGTCCATTCGAGATAACGCCGCATCATGGTGGCTCAGTGCTAACGCACGCATCGTCATAGTGTGAAAGTCCCCGCCCACCCCTTCGGCCGTACTTTCAATAAAAGCAATGCAATCTGGGTGAATGGTATTGAGTGTTCCGGTGCGAACTTCCCGAGCTTTTTCTGGGTACTTTGCACAGATTTTACCGTGCTCCGAAATATGAAGTCGCTGCACGGTCCCAGAGCGAAACGACGTCCCCACTTGGATGCTCGACTGATGCCCAAACAGAATGTATCCCCCAGAAGCACCACTGCGTCTGGACAGAACACGAAATCGACGTTTAAGCCAGGAAGGCAAATTATCAAAGGGAACCTCGACTTTGGTGCGGAAGATCTCCCCAGCCGACGTTTTGTCTTGCGCGATGATCCCACATTTGAGGTTTGCGTTGAACAGCGCCTCATCCAGCAAAAAGATGTCAATGGCCGTCGAGAAGCCCATTTGGCGTGCTTTAAGGATCAGGTTCAGCCACCACATTTGGGTCAGTAAACGCTGTTGAGCCGGTCGAAGCACAAACGGCACCAACTCCCCTTTCTCATTTTCAATCTTGTACAAGTGGTTCAAACGCCACCAACGGTCACCGAGTCGCGCCTTGATGTCCTCCACCACACTCATGAGGGTAAGCCTCCGGTCCCCATGGCTTGCAGCTCCGTTAACATCTCATCCAAAGGCGTACCATCCCCTTCCTCTTCTTGAGCCAGCTTGTCGCTCTCCAGCCGAAGTTTGCGTGCCGCTTCTCGGGCTTTCTCAGTTTGAGCGCGATCGGCATCGAGAGCGGATAAGGTTTTCTCAAGCGACTCCACACGTGCCGTTAACGCATTCAAATCTTGCCCTGCTCGCTGGACGCGCTCATGCAAACTCATTCGCCGCTCTTGGTCATCACACAGACCAAGCTCGCTGATCAGTAGCGCCAAATATTCAAACCCCGATTGCAGTCGAACACGGGTCATCATTAGCTCGTCAACCAAGGTGGCACTGCGCGCCAAATCAAACATGTAGCGCTTTTCTTCGGGATAATAACGCGCGTAAATACCACTCTTCCGAGCGCGTTGATTGCCCGTTTGAAACTGACCCGAAACCCGCTTTCTCTGCGCACTCTGACGTCCTGTCTGCGCACTTTTACATGGCGCAGATTTGCGCACTTTGATGTACCGTCTGGCGCTGTGGTAGTTGAGCCCATGTTGCTCACACCATTCTCGCGCTCCAACCCCGTTTTCCCGATTCTCGCGTTCAAATTGTGTCTGCAGCTGTGCCCAGTCGGTCTTTGCCATCACCAACCATCACGATGGCGACTGCCCTTTTTGGCGTCGCATTCTTAACCCAGCCCATTTAATTATCCGCATGATGTCACTCCTCCGTATCGGATGCTTGTTGGGCGGCACGCCATTTCAAGTAGGATTCCGCTTGAAACGCACACTCTTTCAACGCCCGTTTTAGGTTAGGAATATCCGTTGAGAGCGTTTGTATTGGCGTTCGTCCCACGAGAGATGGCTTGTCACAAGGAACGATGAGCCCTTCTGGCGGCAAAATGCGGATCATCTGAACCGATACGGGTTCAATAGGGCTGGTGCAAGCGCTCAATAACAGCATCGGGCCAAGGGCGCTGATAACAGGTTTCATCTGCGAGGGCGTTCTGATAAAAGAGCCGTTCGGCTTTCAGCGCTTTGCGCTTTGCCTGCTCTCGTTGTAAGCGCTCAGCATAAAGTCGGGTGCTCTCTGCATTGTGTTTTTTGAGTTGTTCGATCACGGAGCGTTGCTGATCTACTGACGTTTGGCTCTGTATCAAGTGCGATTTGAGTTGTTCTATTTCCACCTGGTAACTCCGATTCTGGAGCCACAAAAGCCCACTAGGCACCAAGGTGATCAAGGCGAGCCCTAACCACTTCATCAGTGGTGACAGCATCAGCATTTAACTGCTCCAGAATATCGGCGTCTAAAGGAGATTGCCCTAACGCCTTAAGTGCGTCATTGATGGACATGTCACCCAAACATACTTGTGATGTGATCTGCCTTCTGACCACAATGCCTCGGCAGCGGTTTTCAGCTAAGCGGCAGTCTTTATTATTTACGAACCGCCAACGCAGCGGCTCAAGACAAGCTCGCGGGTAGTCTTGCTGCTCCAGTAGCTGATACATCGTAGAACGCTGGAACGCATGAGTTCCAATGTTGTACGCCAGATCCAGTGACGCCATGTGGACATGAGCAGGTAATTCATGAGAGAGCGACTCCAAAGGGGTGTTGTGCCGACTGAGAGATGCCCCAAACATGGCGTCACACTCTTCGGGTGAGAATCGTGCGTCAGGCTGGATCCCCAACGTTTCACCATAACAAGCGGTCCATACACCACCGCTGTCTTGATAAGCAATCAATCGGTACCCTTCAAATCCACCCGTGAGTGCGATCACCGCAATGAGTAAAGGTTTGGTGAGCTGATTGAGTTGAGGTCCGGCTCTCATTGCAGCTTGATCCCTTTTTCTCGGGCAATTTTTCGCATCGCTCTTTTATGACGAATGTTGATGATCAGCATGGCGAGTCCAAGCACCAGCGAACAGAGAAACTGCCACCACTCCAAACTCAGCGTACTGAAGAAGGCACCGGTTGCACTGAATAAATACACCAGCCAAGCGGTCACACGATCGAACACATCCGTCATGTTTCTATCCTCGAAGAGCGGAAACGAAAAAGCCCCACCCATGAGGGTGAGGCTTGTGATGATGGGGTAATAATGAACCAGATTTAGGCCAAGTTCAAGTCACACGACCTGTTTCTCCTTCACCAAGCGTTCTTCCAAATAACGCACAGCCTCGTCGTGCTCAAGGTGTAAACGCGAACTGACATGATAAAAGAACGGTTTCAGTTCATCTCGCCACACCGGTTCCGTCACTCTGGCTACCCCAAGTGCACGAAGGTGCTGGCGTATCTTATTTGGATCGGGGGCGATCCGCCCATGACCGCCACACTCATGACACGTTTTCCCCGGTTGACTCACTCCGGTACCTCGACATTTTGGGCAGTGTGTACTTTGTGTGGCTTGCGCAGTCGCGTAGGCATCAATGCGTGTTTTTTCCCGAGCGATGAGCTGTTCATAGTGTTCCACTTCCTTTTGGCGTTCGTCCAGCCGATGCGGCGTCGTCCCATCAGAGAGTTGAGTTTGAAGGCGTTTGCTCTGAATTCGCCATTGTTTGATCAAACGTTTGCTTCGACGCCCTTGTTCACTGTGCTTTCGCCATAGTGACGTCAACTTTCGGCGTTGCGGCAAAATAGGTTTACCACAAAAGACTTCAAAGGCAATGTAGGCGACGTGATTGGCAAGATCTTTTCGCTGTAAAGGGGCGTCGTTCACCCATTGGTGCAAGGCGTCAATCACACGTGAAATTGCGGGGTGGTCATCCAGCCAGCGAGCCATAATGAGATCGCTCCCTAAGGGATGTTGTCTTTGCATCAACCCCAATATGCCGATGATCACATCCCCAGTCAGGACGGCTTTCCCCCGCTCAACGGTGGGTGTTTTTTCCAGATGCATTCGCATCAAAAGTTCAAGCGCTCTGCTCATGGTGCCTCCTATCCGCGTTTATTCAGACAAGGCACTGCCGCATACCAAGAACGCGTTTCGATGAAAAGCGACCTTTGATAGCCCATGCATCTCGTCATGACAAATTCACGTTAGAACACCATTATACACTGTATATAAAAACAGTCCCAGTCAGCTTGGCGCTTTTGTTTCTTCAAGTTGAAAAAACTGCACTCCAAACTCATTCGTATGTATAGAAAGACCAAATGGTGGTGCGTACGAGTTAGAAACAATAAATGAAACCACTCAGTAAGCCTGATGAACAACACGTTACAAAGTCGTCAGCTGAGATCCGATTTGATAGTTCGCCACATGTCCGACTCCGTAGCGAACATTCTCTTAAATTCCTGCTTATTATCAATCTTTTATAAAATAAAGCGTAAATTATTAATCGTATGAATAAACTCTCATTTTGAGTTCAACATCGTTTCAATTCATTGAAATGACACGAAAAACCTAATCCCTACTATTGGTGCGACTAATGAATTATGTCATTGATATTAGGCAACTTATGGTTTTCTCAATAGAGTGAGCATTCCTACCTTGGGCGTCACAGACATGCTTTTTTTACTGTACGCAAACGTTCTATTGTGAGATTCAGCGAGCTGCATTTACCCAAATATCACTGTGTTTACGTATGTCCGAAAGGATATGTCACTCTTGGAGCCCGACATGAAAAAAAATATGAATCGATGGATTAATGTCTGTTTTGCTTTATCTGCAACAGCCCTTGGTGTGAGTCAAGCAATAGCGGCTAATGACGTCCACTCAGCAATGTTAGAAAAAGAACACATAAATCAGCCATCAAGCACCCAGTTTTGGCAAGAAACGGTGGAACACTCTTCTACTTCCGAAGTTGACCGCCAACGTTATATCAAGCCAGCTAAATTCCGCTTAATCCAGTTAGAGCTTGACCACCTTAAACATCATCTGAATCAGACCGTAACGGCTTCTACAGATCTAGCGAATGAAAGGGTGGCAAGCGTCGATCTTTCTATACCATTGCCGAATGGGGGTTACGAAACCTTTGTTGTTGCGCCAAACCAAGTGCTGCCGGCAGAACTGGCTGCGCGCTATCCCGAGATTAAAACGTTTAGCGGAACCAGTGCGGAAACTAAGAATACTCGGATCGTACTGGACTACACGTCGCAAGGGTTTCATGCGATGGTGACATCAGAGAAATACGGTACGTTCTATATCGACCCTTATGAGTCAGGAAATACCAGAACATACATCAGCTATTTCAAAAAAGATTATCACAAAACAAAGGATCTGCGTCTTCTCGAAGAAACACTGACTCGCAGTGAATCGCAGCTTAACAGAGGCACTTCATTCCGTTCTGGTCGCTCAGGTTTTGGAACTTCAGATATGTACCCGTTAAGAACATATCGTTTAGCAATAGCAACGACTTATGAATACTCTCGCTTTCATGGTGGGACAAAACAGAGCGTGATGTCAGCCGTTGCAACCACAATCAACCGGGTGAATGAGATCTATGAGCGTGATTTGGCCATACGCCTGCAATTGATCCCGACCACTGATCAGCTATTTTCCCTCGATGTAAACGATTACTACACAAACAATCGCTCAGATTTAATGCAAGGAGAAAGTCAGGTCGTCATTGATAAGGTGATTGGTCAACAAGGTTACGATGTTGGTCATCTGTTCAGTGCAACGGGCGGCGGAAGTGCACTTATCGGATCCGTTTGTACCCGAGGCAAGGGAAGCGGCGTTTCTGGGTTAGGTATGCCGATGGGCGATGCATTTGATATCGACATCGTCGCGCATGAGATTGGTCACCAATTTGGTGCCGAACATACTCACAATACAGGGTGTAATCGCGTCTCTTACAATGCGGTGGAGCCGGGAAGCGGTTCCACAATCATGGGATACGCAGGTGTCTGTGGACCGAATGTTCAAGTGAACTCCGATGCTATGTTCCATAGTTACAGCATCGGGAATGTTCGTCATTTTATGGATCGTGGGTATGGCAGTGGATGCGGTACGTCTGAGATGTCGTTAAACACACCTCCACTCGTCAGTGCTGGACCAGACGTGACGATCCCAAAAGAAACGCCATTTGTGTTGACGGGGTCGGCAGTAGATACAGAAGACCAAGCTGAATTAACTTACAGTTGGGAACAAATTGATCGAGGTGATTTAGTCGCACGTCCAACAGCGAATCAAGTAACCGGTCCCACATTCAGAGCAAAACTGCCAACAGTATCACCCACTCGTTACCTGCCGAACCTAGACGCAATTGTCAACAACCAGACGCCAACCTGGGAGGTACTTTCTTCCGTGGCACGCAGCTACAAATTTCGGTTAGTGGCTCGGGATAATAACGTAGAATCGCCTCAAGTGTCTTGGGATGAGCGTGTGATTACTGTCGATGGAACCGCGGGACCATTTGTGGTCAGTAAACCGAATACAAAAGTAAACTGGCTGCCCGGTTCAACGCAGACAGTGCGTTGGCAAGTTGCTGGGACCGATTTACCCCCAGTGAATGTAAGTTTGGTGAATGTTCAACTTTCCTTAGATGGTGGTAAAACGTACCCACATACACTAGCTGCAAACGTGCCGAATACAGGGACAACGGACGTCGTGCTCCCAGATCTGATAAGCAAAACGGCTCGAATAAAAGTTGAAGCCGTTGATAATATCTTCTTCGATATTTCAAACGTAGACTTTTCAATCTCAGCAGGGTTGGACGTGAATCAAGCTCCGAAATTCACATCGGTAGCACCGGTTAATGCGACCAGTGGTACCGCGTATCTTTATCAGGTGAGCGCCAAAGACGTAGATAGCCCAGAGATACGATTCAGAGCCAAAACCAAACCTGTGTGGCTATCGTTTGATGCCAACACATTGCGACTAAGTGGCACACCATCGGACGCAGATATTGGTAGCCACCAAGTGGTATTGCAAGTATCAGACAGTCAGATTGTTACGAGTCAAACATTCCAGATCACAGTAACAGGTGGGGTAACACAGACCTGTGGCGCTGCTGAACCGTGGGATGCCAAGAGCGTATATGTTTCAGGTGATCAAGTAATGTTTGGAAATAATACCTTCGAAGCGAAATGGTGGACAAAAGGGCAACAGCCAGATACCACAAAAACGGATGGTGACTGGAACCTGATTGACCCGTGCCAACCGTAGTAAAATGATTTATTGCTTAATATTTAAGATGCCATGAAATCAGGCGAGTCTAGGCTCGCCTGATGCTTTTTAAACAGTAGGCAATCTTCAAGCCCATTAACTGTTAACGCTCACCGCCTTTTGAAAAAAGGGACATCACATAAACTCAGCTCTTCCCCAAAAAGTACCTTTAAATTCCACGACATCGGCAGAATTAGCATAAAACTTTATGACACTCTGCCTACCTTCGATATCAAAATTGCTCAGTGTTGGTTTACCATTGACGGCGCTAAATTTGATATAGGTCTCAGGGTAGGTTCGCTCTATTGTGATTTTTGGATGGCTATCACTTCGAATAGAAAAAACAGCGCTAGCATCACACACAGGTGTGGTTGAACTGGTCGTCAGTAATACACACCAATCTTGTGTCACTTCGCTGTTTTGGGGCAATCCAACAAAATGTAAGTACATCAGTTTGTTTTGAGTCACCGCATCATTACGAGACATATTAAAAATATCCCCTAATTCACTTTGAATTTTAGTTTCTCGATTGGACTCAATAATGCTGGAAAAACTGGGGGCAAAGGCACTCATGAGGATCGCCATCACCGCCAGAGTGATAATAAGCTCTATCAGTGTAAATCCACTCATCAAGTGTCTTGTTTTGCAGCGATGTTCCATATCAAAATCGGGGGTATGAGTTGAAATATTTGAATGGAATGTTGCCACATATGTAAATCAAAGCTCACATAGATTGGAAATAATGAGACGTACCACTCGCAAAAAGGCAGCAGAAACATAAGACTCTGCTAACATAATAAATGAAACCTTTGTTTTTGGGCCGTTAACCATCCAACTATTTGCTCGATCCCAATATTTTCGGATGGTCGTAGGCTCTTTTTTTTTACCATAACCTTTCCATTCCCCCTCTTAATCACATGCTTTTTCAAATAAAAACATAACCGAGCCAACTTGGGAGTCCAAATACCAAGCTCCAGAGCCCCAAAACAGCGGCAAAAGGTAGGGTAAGAGGAAAGAAGGCAAATACCATCATATGAAAACCACCGATATTGATTGCTAGCCAGAACCAAAACATCCATCCAAACAATAGGATAGCGTAAGAGCTGATTGCTACCCATCGGACAACATTTGCTTGTAGCTTCTTCTCCATTCACAGTGTCTCAAACTTGATAAACAGCAATTATAAATGCACAAAGAAAATATAAAATAATACATTTTCTTAAATGTGATATATGCGCTCATATTTGCATATTATAATGCTGGGCTCGATTAAGTCAGTGCCTAGAACGTTACTCTTTACACACCATAAAACTCCCCCCTTCTCCCTAAAGGTTCAAAATATTGTTTAAAACCAACCGATAATGTAGTTTTGAGGGTTTAACTAGTGATGTGAATGTTTTGTTGCACGAGTCGGTAAAATGTTAGAAGCATTACGCTGCTTTTGAATGGGCGGGCACGGCACACTGCCATACGAACAAAAGACACAACAATCGTTTGCTTTTGGTTTAAGCAGCACACCACACCCTTTACACTCGTAGAAATACTGACAACAATCCGTAGACATTGTCTCTACGCTTTTGTTACCACAACTTGGGCAAACGAGTTCGGATTCAAGTTTTATTTCCATAATTTAGCCCTATGCAAACAACCTTTTATTAGCATAGTCAAATAAAAGAGGTACGACACCTATTGTGTATTCAATAAGTTGTAAACTCGCTCACCCACGCATCGAAAGCTAGCTCTTGGAAGTGAACTCACTTCCTGAGGGGTATGATGATCTTTACAGCTAATGACAACAGTGTTTGCCAGTTTATCATGCCAACCTTGCTTGCGTTTGTCCCAAGCAACCCACAATAACCCTAGACCAAGTGGCAACGTAAAAATAAAGTACCTGAGCTAGCCTACTGTAAGGTTGGTTTATCGCCTGTTTCCGCATCGACTATTGCTACTAAGCAACCACCTTTAAATCTGTGCACATCCTCTAAAAAGCTTATATTCCTCTTTTATGCATCAAAACTCATAAGCATTATCCTCAACATACTTTTTGGGGATATATGTATGAAAAATCAATATCAAAAGCTCACACCTCCGCCAAGACCTTCCAATCCTACGCCTCTTGAACTCGCCATTCATCGTTACGAACAAGATTGTGCCAAGTTTCATAACAAGAGAAATTCTACCCTTCCTGAGGATTCAACAAAAAACATCGAATATCAGGAAGCTGCAAGACAAGATTGGCAACATTTAAAGGTACTTCGTAAACAAATTGTTGCGCGGGTATACTTGCAAAATCAACTTAGTGAATATCGCTATTCCACACAAAAAGCATCAGATGACGGGGATTTAGAGTCTCTTTATAACGAAGAGCATCACCCTACGGATCGTCTTGCTCCAAATCTGACAGCGATTGGAGAGCCTAAACCAACCACAAATCACGAGCCTCACCATATCATCCCTGGGAAAGGGCGATACCGTCAGGATGAACTCATGAATGTCAGACTTAACCTACATGCCTACGGCTATGGCATTAATGACCCACTAAACGGTGTCTGGCTCGTAAATTTCAAAAAGAATAAGCCGTTGAACTGGGATTCTCCTAAATCCCCCGGTCATAGGGAGATTCACAGGTACAATTACGAGACTTGGATAATTTCAAAATTCATGCTTGATACATTACCGAAAGAAGTGTTCACAAACCGACTCATCGACGTGAAAAGCAGACTAAGAACCGGGTCACATCCGGCACAAATTTTAATCGCAAAAGATACAAAATGGACAGATAAATAATGACAGAAATATACCAATTGATGGAGCTTCCAGAGGACTTTAGAACGATTAATCTTAACGTAATGTCCCTAGCATCCATGTTAAATGGTGTTAACTTTAACGAACTACGGAAACAGCCAACATCCAATATCAGTTTGCGCCCATATTGGAATACAGAGGTGTCATGTTTCAGTAAAGAAGTCTTAGGCGACAATACTGATATTCCGGATGTTTTTATCTGGCTTAGAACCTATCTCGTTTTAAGTTCAGAAGCGGAAAAAGTCCTTTCTCCTTACCTTGAATCTAAAGGTGAACTGTTACCAATTCGAGTTGACGAAAAACAAATGTACATATTTAACTGCCAGCAGTTTGGTAAAGAAGATGCGGCGCTGTGTGCTAAAAGATACCTCAATGGAATCGAGGATGGATACGACACCTTGGCATTTGACCAAGACGATATCGCCGAAAAACTCATATTTAAATCGAGACTAGTGGGTCCAATGTTGTTTGTAACCGAAGAGTTTAAGTCGATATATGAAAACCATAAATTCGAAGGGCTTCGTTTTGAACCCAACCTATTAGCGGTTTTTTAAGACCGAATACACCTGTACTCATAAAAATCTGACAGTGACTCATTTTTTGGTACGGCACCTGTCAGATTTCTTATTTTACGTTCTTTTCGGTCTCAATTTTAGGAATGCACTGACTACATAAGTCCTACCTAAACCCGAGAAGTAACCTGTTAATATGGTCGCGTCGTTGTGAAACTTTAAATCCTTATTCCTTTCTTGATGTAGCGTGAGAACCTTCTAACTATTAAGCTCATTTATTTGGCTTATCGCTTCTTCAGATACGGGGTTAACATCTTGAATTCCATTAACTTTTGCTTTGCGGAGTTTATGGTAAAACAAGAAAAAAATTGGACATGAGAATGCCCCACTTTCCGGATTTACAATACACGGTGTGTACTTACCATTGTAACGGGCATTTCGACCTTTCAACGAAGCATCTAAATGGTAGCTCCAATTTGTGCCTGTTGTTTGAGCAACAAGAACTTCCCCAAAGTAAAATACACTGAAATCAATCATAAATAAGGTTTCAACTGAGTATTTACCTGTAAGTGCAAACAAGGCATCAAACTCGACCCAAAATGGGCCGTTACCTTTATCTTGGATATTGTCAAATTCGGAATGGACAACGAGCCAGTCAAACAAATAATCCAACGAATCAACGGAAAGATCCAAACGCTCCCTATCAATCCCTTTATCGTCAGCAAAAGCTCGTAACGTTTCATTAATATCAGTCTTATTACAAAGAAACTGCGCCACAAAATCATGAGCCTTTTTCTTTGTATTTAATTTCGTTGTTGCTGAAAGTTCTATCATCTAAATATTGCTGCTAAGATTTCTCTTAGCAGCCCTGAAAACTATGGTAAATGGATAACTGGCTTGATCTTTTTGCCACCAGGAAACTTAGGACAATCGAACATATCGGTCAGTGCAGCTGGGAAACCAATACTATTCGAAACGGCACTTGGATAAAAATGCCATTCGATCTCATCTAAAATGTCTTGACCATTAACTGGTTGATTGATTATCTCACAATCTTTTTCAATCTGGTTCCTTACAAATTTAGAATTTCTAATCTGCCCTACTTTTGACTCAAGACCTATCGTCCGATTATCAGCGGTCTCAATAGCGACATCAATATGCCTCACACTCCCTTGAGGCATTTTCTTACTCGGTACAGAAGTAGAGTAAACTTTGCTCAAATTCATAGATTCAAAAGTTCGCGAATTAGGATAGAGGTGATTCAATGCCATATATTCGGTATAAAACTCCCCCAAACGTCCACGAGCGCGTTTTACCCCATTAATTGTCGCATTACCAAAGTACCCATTCACCGCCCCAAACTGACTAGCTTCAGAACGAATTTTCTTCGTACTGACTTTGCCATTTTTTACCAGTTGAGCCAGGTTTTCTAAAGTTCTAGGTTTAGTGCCTGAAACTAGCTTCAGTAAATCGCTTGGAGTAAGCGAACTGTCGTTAGATACAGCTGTCGACCTAGCACCCGAAGTTGCAAGATTTTGCTCTTCACTACTTAAAAATACATCTGCAACCATTCCAAGCTCAGCAACCAACGCTGCGCGCTTGTAATCTTCCGGAAGGAAAGGAGCCTTGGCGATCAGTGAAAGAACTGCCGCCCTTTTTTTCGGAAAACGACGGACGAACGAGTTGACAAAAACAGGTACTTTGGCAACGTTAATCGCGTCACCTTTCCCTGGAACCAAGGCTGCCAAATTGAGTAACGCTTCACCAAAGTCGGCTTGACTTACATTGATAAAAGCATCACGGACATCTCCTACAACTATGAAACCGGAAACCAATCCCCCCATCAGCGCAGCCGTTGTATTAGGTGCCATAAAATCATCACCTTCAACTTCCAGCCCAACAATTAACCCTTTTGTAAACTCCAATCTTGTAAGCAGTCCCTGCTGTAAAAGCAACGAACTCAGAGAATCCTGATAATCTTGGTCGATATTCCAAGTTGATGGTTCAGCATTTGGGATGATGATAGTATTTTGGTAAGTATTGAAATCAACGAATGGAAACTCAGATGTCGAGATTAGCTCAGTCCGATACCCTAAACTTTTGGCAATCTTTTCATTGGAAAGAGTAAATCCGGCTTGATTTAACCTTGCATTGGTAGGGTCTAGATCTAAAATGTATGAGTAAACGCCTGATAGTAAGCCATAATGTTGATGAGCTACTTCGAGGCTGTCCTCAATGACATCTAAATCCGTATCCACATTGACAAATGAAGTTTCAAAAAAGCCTTCAACTCCATCTAGTACTCCATCGCCATCACTATCAACAATTAAAGGATTGGCTTCTCCATCCAGCTCTATCGCGTCGTTAACCCCATCACCATCAGTATCAGCGACAGTAGGGTTTGAAATCATCTTGTGATAAGAGCCTTCAAACGTGCCATTGTTAATAGTTTGATAGCCTTTACGACTTCCAAGCAGAGCTGCTGATTGTGTTGGATTTAGAGAAGTATTTTCTGTCAGGCTGACACGCTCCCCAACTTCAATACCATCCAACAGACCGTCACCGTCTGTGTCAGGGTTGTTTGGATCTGTGAAGAATGTTTCTGTGCTATTGGCAACTCGAATGCCCTGTATTTCTTGACAATCTGTCAGTCCATCTTGATCTGTATCGACCAATGTATCGCCAGAGATAGTACTGAACCTTTCGAACACTTCAATAAGCTCATCCGCGGTGTTTACGTGTTGGTAAATCCCGTAGGTTGAGTCAGAAATATCGCGAATTAGACTTTTGTTTGCGCCACTGCCCATTGTGATACCAAGCACTCTGATATTCTTTTGAGCCAATTCTGCAGTCAACGAATGGTCATAAGATCCGTCTCCATCTGTAAGTAAAACAACAGCCCAATCTGAAGCAGGTCTAGCGTTAGCAAACTCCTCTAATGCCTTGCTTACACCGTTGCCAATGTCTGTCCCCCCACTCGCGCCGACTGAATCTAAAGCAGATTTAATTGCGACTTTATTATCCGTTAGAGATTGCAGCAATTTCGCAGTTCTATCGAAATCAATAACGGCACCCCGATCAATATCTTTCAATCTATCAACAAGATGCTTCGAACCCACAATTCTAATATCATTTGGATCACTCCATCTCATACTACCTGAACTATCTAAAACAAAAGCCAGTTCGAGTGGGCGCACTTTATTCGAGTCGGAGGGTTCACATACATTTGGAATATTCGAGTAATAGGATTCCCACGCCTGCTTATCAAACAAGCCATATTTCGAAAAATGCTCAAGCTCCAGTGACACTACCTTTGATGTTTCATCAATAACGATCTGACGCTCTGCGTTATCTGCTGGTACCCACAGTTCTTTTACTTCATCAAAAGTGAAGATACCTAAATTATTCGGATCTACGCTGTCGTCATAAGGAAAAGAAACATGCGCCCTATCCATTGATTGGACTTTTTCATCATCCAAATGGATTTCATACGGTTTTCCCACCAATCCTGGGGGTTGCAAGTTATTTGGCAGACCGAGCTCAAATATCTTGACGTGTTTAGCAAGATAATCATCCCCCGTTAGAGATACTTTGAGTTCCCCAGGTATACCAGTGGAAGTAACTAAGTTCTCGAGAACGGAAACGGTCAACGGATCGAGCCCCAAGTCATACTCTTCTTTGTCAGACAAACCATCTTGATCGGTATCAGCAACCAAAGGGTCAGTTCCAAACTGGTCAATTTCATATTGATCTGAAAGACCATCTTTATCGGAATCAGAGTCTAAAGGGTTGGTGCCATGTTCAAATTCAATTAAATTGGTTAAACCATCACTGTCGTGATCTTCATTAGCATCAGAGACACCATTTCCATCAGTATCAGATAAATCAGGCTTCCCAAATGGATATAGAAGCGTAATCTCAAAGTCATCAGGCAAACTATCGCCGTCTGTATCGATTTTTCCTGGAATGGCCCCAAACTTACTTTGTATTTCAGCACTGATTTTTTCTACTGGCGCTGGTGGTGAAACTGTAGTGTTGGTATCGCTTGTATCTCCCGAGCCTCCACCACACGCAGTAAGAATGACACTGGAAATAGCAACCGCGAGAATTTTCCTTTGCATTAACATCAAACCTCTTGATTATATTGATAAAAATATACATAACACGACGCGTTATATAAATTCATGAAATCATAAATCAAGCGAATACTAATGAAAGTTCAGACGACACTAAAAACTCTATCGTGTTAAGTCACTCGCATTAAAAATGAAACAAAAAAGCACGAATTAATGCTGTTAATAAAAGTAGGAATAAATCAATCCGTAATATTTGCAATAAAACTTCACCCCAAAACTTATATATCCGCATTAAATAATTCTACATCTCGCATTGCTCCAACATAGCCCTAACCACCTGAATGGCCTCCCCGGACTTGATTAATGCCGCGTCACAGCGATACACCTGCCAACCGAGTCGCATGGCTTCAGAGTATTTTTTGAGATCGTCCGAAAACCCTTTTCCTCTTGTATGACGACCATGATTCCAGCCACCACCTTCAATTTCTACAGCGAATTTCTGGAGGCTCCAAGCAAAATCAAATCGCCATTGCCGCACTGGGTGAAAACGAAATTCCGTCTCCGGCACAGGCAATTTCAAGGCTCGTATCTGCAAGGCAAACTCCGCTTCAAGTCGACTCATTATCATGGTTATTCCTAAACCCAAATCGGCACTTCAGCTCTTGTATGATTTCCAGCGAACGATCTCGGCTAGTGGGTGAACCGACAGGTCTCTCAGGCAGCGCTTTGGGTACCACCCCTTCAAATGACTCCCCTGCTATCACCCGTTTCAGAACTTGCCCATAGCACTGCACAAAGATCGGATATGTATACGATTCAGGCTGTATCCTCAGTACAAACCACCCTGTATTCATACCTGCGACATACACGCCAGGATGTGACCAACGGTGACTGAGTGGATCACTGGCATGGCTGCAAGTTTCGAGATACGCATTACGCTGAGCTGGGATACCAAAACGTTCATGGCAATCCACGCACCATTCAATGAACTGTCCAACGCTTGGGAAGTGCGCACAGCCACTTTGCCTCGCCCGTCTTAAACCTTGCTGTACCATCACCTGCGTCACGATGTTATTTTCCAAAAAACCTTTGGTCCATGTGCGCTTGACTTGATTGAGCGTGTCTTCGTCAGGCAATGAATGTCGCCATGCTGGAAAAATGGCTTGCAGCTCAATGAACAACGCATTGACGACGTTCGCTGCCTCAGTTTGCCGTGCTGTACTCGGCTCACGACACACCGCAGCATGCTTATGGTTGCTCCTTGTCGAAGCGGTGTTACCAAACTTGCCACCCAACGTCGAAATGCTCTTCATGACAAGCCTCTACCTACCAGCCTAGATCATCCGCCCAACTTGTATCCCCACTGTGGAAATCCGGCGGCAAATAGCGTTTTTGCGTGATGGGCAGGGGGGTCAACCAGCGCCTCTCTCGGACAAACCGAGTAATACCGACCACAAACGGGCATCCAGATTGGCGCTCCCAATCCCGACTTTGACGAGCGGCCATCTGCAACCATTCCAACGCGAGCTTGGCATCGCTTTCCGTTAGCCTTTCGGCTTTCCAAACCTTCCAAACATGGGCATCGGATCCTCCTTTTCGATGAGCCGGATAGGCATCAAAGAACGCTTTAAACAATTTGGGTTTCTTCCGGCAAGGGGAGTTTGTAGACAGATCTTTTATATTTGTTTTTTGTAGAGTGTTTTTCTTTTGTGGGGGTCGAAACTGACTCTTCTGTGAGTCAATTTCGACTTTTTCGAAAGTCAATTCTGACTCTTTTTGTGCGCTGTCTGAGGGGGTCTTTTTGAGTCGCTTTTGACTCTGACATGAGTCGGTTTTGACTCTTTTTTCTTCCTCAGACGTCCCGTTTAAAGATTGGATTTCTCTTTGAGCTGACCGAATTGAGCCATTTCTGATATTCATTACCCATTGCGATGTCACGGGATTAATGCCAATTTTCTTACCATCACGCAGTAAGATCCGACGTTGAATCAATGAGGCTTTCACCTTTCCAATATTACTTCTATCGATCCCTGTCAGCTCACTCAGTTGTTCATAACAAATCCAATCTGAAGATTTATGGTATCCAAAGGTCTTAAACAAGATCGCCTGAACCAATCGGCTTTCCCGACTGCTTAATGAAACTTTGCACAAGGCCAACCCTATTTGATTCGCGACCTGATAATAGCCCTCTTTTAGCGATGCTTTGTGCGCGGTTTCCTGTTCACTTTGGGGGAATACAACGATATTTTCGATTTGAGCATTCATAGTCTCCTCCTTCCTTGGTTATCGTGTAAGTTGGACAATTCAGGGTAATGGTGTTCAAGAACGTCGATCGCAGCCAAAGTAGTGGCAACGGACTCTTTCAGTTCTCGGTGGGCTTTGTATATGGACGGGGATGACTCAGGGTTGTCTCGTAGTTCAATGACGGAAAGCTGAGCCTCCATATTTTCTTTCGTGAGTGACGCCGCTATCCGGTCACAATTGAGATGATCTTTTTGCTGAGATGTCGTCCCTATGTATAAATCGGGTAACGCATAGACGTCATTGAGATATTGGATACGGATGTCACATGGCAGTGCTGCCACTATGGCTTGTTCAATATCCCAGATACGATCTTTGAAATCATGGATACCATCATAGTGTCCAAGCCACCGAAAAAGCTTTTGAGCATTCACCCTCATATCATTGTAAATGTCATCGCTTTGGTTAAACGTAATGCCCTGCTCTTCCAAGACGGAAGTTAGCCCTATTCGTTCAACGGCCTCAATGATTTCAGCGGTAATGGTCGCGCGGCTGGTTTTAGGTAACTCTAGCCAATTGTTGATTGCCGAGTTCAACAATCTAAGGCGTGATTGCTGTTTCATGGTTAGTTGCCCTCAAATTGCTACGCTGACACTTGTTTGCTTCCCTGAGTCAACATATTGAAGAGATCACCAACAGAGATTGAATAATACCTTGAAAGCTTTGAAGCAGTAGTGCGATTTGGTAATTGGATGCCGCGCTCTATCCTAGAAAGTGTAGAAAGATCTATTTCTAATGAAGTAGCAACGGATTCCAAAGTCATGTTTTTGTCCGTTCTTAGTTTACGTAGTTCAGTCATCTCATACTCTCCGATTTAGAGTAATACAACTTAAATATTGCGCATAGCGCAATTGATTGTCAACAAATATTGCGTTCAACGCCTTGCGTTACTCGCAAATTGCATCAAGATAGAAGTCATGACAAAAGAAAAAAAACCAAGCGGTGTCGGAAATATAGTCCGTCAATTACGCATGTCTCAAAATATGACACTTCCCGAACTCGCTGATAACATTGAAGGCTATGATGGTGGGAATCTTTCTAGATTTGAGCGTGGGCTACAAGGGATAAGTGAAGACAAGCTCAAATCTATTGCAGATTATTTTGGGTTAACAATCTCACGCTTGTACAACATGGCAGAGATAGACAGCGTTTCGAATCAAAATGATAGTAGATCAGATACTGTTAATTCTAGAAATATTGGAAACAAAGGAATTTTACTAAGTGCCAATGAAGTAGAAGTCCCTTTCATTGATATCCAAGAAATCTCACCTCAATGTGACAGCTTGTATTTAGATGATGCTGAAGGCTGCAAAATTAAGCTGAGCAAACCTACATTAAACAACTTAGGTATAGAGCCTAGCCATATAGCTTGCATTAAAATTCATGGCAATAGCATGGAGCCTGCTCTACCCGAAGATTCTATTATTGGCATAGATACATCTTCAAAAATAATACAAGATGGGAAAATGTACGCTATCAATCATAACGGAATGATTAGAGTTAAGTTACTTTATCGGTTGCCGGGAAATGGAGTGAGACTCAGAAGTTACAACTTTAGCGAATATCCAGATGAGAACTATGATAACCAGCAAAGCGAGTGTATTCGCGTAATTGGGAGAGTATTCTGGTCCTCAGCGTATTTCTGATTAGAGCATTTCAAATAATTATTGATCCTTAAGCCCACGAATTTTGTGGGCTTTTTGTCGTCTGCGCATCACAGGAATAAAAAAAACTTGCAATTTGCGCATTACGCAATTTATATTTAAATGCGTAAAACGCATTTTTTGGAGGTTGCAATGACTTCACCATGCATAGTAACTATGGATCTACATCGTTATCTCGCCGAACAAGAGAGACTGGATAGCGTCTTAGATGCACTAGATTCCATCACTAAAGAAGTGACCGAAGACCTACTTCATTACAATGAAGTTCGCATTGGCTCTCAAAGGTGGGCTTTTGATGATGTATTGTCTGTCGCCTTTGAAACCGAAGAATTCTGTGACATCTGTAAAGCCTTGGCTCAAAGCACAACTGAGCCAGAACGCTTCCTCGCTCAACGTACCCGCTATCAATACATGATCGAAGCCGCTGCTGAAGCCCTTGCCAGCACACTTGCGGAACGTATTTTTCATCTACGTAAACACGGAGGTTATTACCATGACTGACGATAGTGCTGTTTCACTCGCGTCCATTCACAAGGAACATATTCACTCTGTACTCACACTTGCCCATCGTGCCGGTATCAGTAAGTCAGAAACCGAAGGATTTCAATTTCAAAGACGATTAGGGATCGGCGGAACAGACGTTGCGCCTATTCTCGGTATCTCTCCTTACCGAACACCTCACGACGTATGGCAAGAAAAAACGGGACGCATTACTCCCCCTGATTTATCCAATAATGACCATGTGCATTTTGGCTCGGAATTGGAAGAGACAGTGGCACGCGAGTATACCCGACGTACCGGATTCAAAGTTCAGAAACGAAACAAACCCATCATTCATAAAACCATGCCGTGGCTCAGAGCCAATATTGACCGGCACATCGTCGGCGTAAAAAAAGGATTGGAGTGTAAAACGGCGGATAAATGGGCAAACAGAGAATCTTGGGGAGAAGGGAACATCTACGTGGAACAAGATGGTAGCGTAAAATGCTATGAGGAATGTGACGAGGTTCCCGACCAATACATGCTTCAAGAGCTCCATTATATGGTGGTGTGTAACAAAAAAGCGTGGGATCTTGCGGTACTCATTGGAGGGAATGATTTTCGAATTTACACCATGAGATGGGATCAGCCCCTCGTCGATGTCGTCACACGGAAACTGCAGAATTTCTGGTTCGATCACGTCATAGCCGATGTCCCTCCCCCTCCAGTCAACTTACATGATTTGGAGACCATGCACGCCAAAGATAACGGAAAAAGCATCGTCGCCACAGACGAAATCGTCGGAGTTTTCAGACGCTTTAAAACCCTCAAAGATCAAATAAAAGCGCTAGAGACTGAAGCATACGGTCCCATCGTTGCGGGTAAGCCTATAGGTGGGCTCGATTTCGCCATCAAAAGCTTCATGGGGGATCACGCCGATGTACTACTGGATGAGGAAGGTAAAAAGCTGTGCTCTTGGAAGTCGCAAAGCAGCAAACGTATCGATGTCACTGCACTAAAAAAAGCACACCCAGCCCTAGCGGCACAATATACCACGACAAACCACACTCGAGTATTTAGAGTGTAAGGAGGATCTTATGAGTGTCCAACTCTCTGATCAAGAACTGGCGATACTGAACGCTGAGCCAGAATCGGTCAACTCTAACGTAGACATTACATCAATGATGTTCAATCCAGATCTCATGCCGAGACTAGAAAGGTTCGCAGAGTTAATGGCATCGGGCAAGTCCACCGTGCCTACCCACCTTAGAGGCAATCCAGGTGATTGCCTAGCTGTGACCATCCAAGCCATGCAGTGGCGAATGAACCCCCATTCAGTGGCTCAGAAAACCCACCTCGTCAACGGCACACTTGGTTATGAAGCGCAACTGGTCAACGCCGTGATCATCGCTATGGCACCAACCAAAGATAGGATACATTTTGAATGGTTTGGTGATTGGTCTAACGTCATCGGCAAGTTTGCTAACAAACAAAATAGCAGCGGTAAGACTTATCAAGCCCCCAACTGGAAACCGGACGATGAATTGGGCTTGGGTATTAAAGTCTGGGCCACTCTCAAAGGCGAAGAAGAGCCTCGTGAGCTGGAACTGTTTCTCACTCAAGCTCAAGTACGTAACTCCACGCTATGGGCGTCTGATCCGAAACAGCAGCTTGCGTACCTAGCAATAAAACGATGGGCACGACTTTACACCCCAGACGTCATCATGGGGGTGTATACACCAGATGAACTGGTATCTATCCAAGAAAAAACCATCAATCCACCTCCTATTAAAGAAGGGACACAAAAAGAAAAGCTCTTGCATAGATTAACGGCAGAGGCGCATGACGACTATCAAATTGAACAAGAGGAGCCTATTACCTTAGAAGCCATTCTACTCAAGATTGAGTACGCTCAAAGTGAGCGTGAACTGATCAACGTCGTCGCAGACGCTCAGGCACTAAAGAAAACAGAGCAAACCAAAGCACGTGAAGCATACAAACAGCAGCTCATTAAACTAAGAGCACTGGAGTGTACCGAACGAGACCAAAACTAACAAAGGCTCGGATTGCGCCATTTTGAACAGAATGCGCAATTCCGATACAGAGTATTAGGAAGCCCTATGGACGTCTTGTCACTCGCCAACAATATTGGCTATGGTGACTACCTTCTTGCCGCACAAGACTGAACACTTAGGGGATACCTTACGCACTCTCATCCATTGCGGTAAAGAAAAACGATTCACCAGATCGACACCAAGGAGTAAGGAGGCACTCATGAGCCATTATGAATTGATCGACATCGCCACTTGGGCAGAGAGCGTATTTCCAAATGAACGCTACTGCAAAAACACCTTGTCCCACTGGGCAAAAACCAAACAAATTTTCCCACCTCCTGTAAAGGTAGGTCGTAAGTGGAAATGTGAGCGCGATGCCCGTTTCGTCGGGCTGACCGACACCACACAATCTGATATTACCGATCCGCTAGTCGAAAGGATTTTTAATCATGGCAGCCAGACCTAGAAGCCATCAAATCGATGTCGAAAACCTCTACCAAAAGTTCGATAAAAGAACGGGAAAAGTATATTTCCAATATAAAGATCCTAGAACAGGTAAGTTCCATGGATTGGGTTGTGACAAAAGCCGAGCGATGAGTGTCGCTAAAGACTTGAACCAACGCATCAACCAGCAATTGGCGGATCACTTCTCCTATTTGTTGAATGCTGATTCAGGTCCTGACGCCAAAGGGGTTTTGAGTACAAGAAGGTGGTGTGAACAGTACCTAAAATTGCAAGATGACCGATTAAAAGAGGGAGAAATCGTCGAGTCAACCATCAAGTCCAAACGGACAGCGATTCGGATCATTAATGCACGCTGTGGTCACCTACGAATTGATGAAGTGACTACGCGTGTCATTGTCGCCATATTGAATGAATATCGAAAAGCCAACAAAACCCGCATGGCACAAGTCATTCGAGGTACTTGGATTGATATTTATAAAGAAGCGCAATACGCTGGTGAGGTCGAACCTGGCTTCAATCCCCCACTGGCGACTAAACCACCTAAATCAGAAGTCAAACGCTCAAGGTTATCCGAGTCCGACTGGGCACCGATCCTCGCAGCAGCCATAGAAGAGCACTCTCCTTTCTTGGTCAATGCCATGAAGTTGGCGTTAACCACGGGACTGAGGCGAGAAGACATAGTCCGACTCAGATTTAAGGATGTGAAAGATGGTTATTTGCAGGTCGCAACCAACAAGTCTCGTGGTAAAACAAAACTGGCGTTTCCTCTAGCGTTAACCAACCCTTTACTGAATGAATCGTTGGAAAGCATCATTGATGGATGTAGAGAAAGGAAGTTCATCACGCCTTACCTCATCCACCACGCTCGAAATGGCTATGGAGTAAAATGTGGTGACAAAGTACACCCTGGTTCATTGACTCAAGGCTTTCGAGAAGCAAGAAACGCAACCCTTTTAAAGTGGGAAGGCACCGAACCAACATTTCACGAAATACGCTCTCTTGCTGAACGAACGTATTATGCGATTGGATTGGATACACAAACTTTATTGGGTCATAAATCGCAGACGATGACAGATCGATACCACGACAATCGCGGTCGTGAATACACCAAAATCGCCCTCGTTCCACAGTGATCTAAATCACGAAAAAAGCGCCCTTTTTAGGGGGTTTTGGAGGGAATTTTTGGAGGGATTTTGGAGGGGATTTTTTCTTCAACGAAAACAAACTCTTAAAAGTGGTCTCAGTGTGCCTTAAACACTAAATTCACCGCAAACCAAAAGTGCCACGCGTTGTTTGTCGGTTTGAAGCTTTTGTTATATCGAATCTACTCATGTTCACGCAAAGCTGAAATTACACAATTAGAATGAGTGCTATCTACAACATAACTTAGTTTTTTACCCCGCGCCTTAGCGGACAATGCATATGAATATAGAGCCTTATCATACTCAGTTCCACTCATATTGATTTGCCCCCTATCATATGAACAATGAGCCGCAAATTGAGGGGAGGTTACATATGCAACTCCATTATTTAAATACAACTCCCAGTCTGTCAGCTTTTGAGTAGGCCAATATCTCTTGGCATTTGCTCCAGCAGTAAACAGTACAGTAAAAATGACTCCTACAATAAAGAGCTTGTTTTTCATATCCCCTCCATCCTTTTAGATATAACGCCAGCTTAAACCGCAGACAACGCACAAAACAAGATGCTGCATGACGCCTTAAACACTTAAATCACTGCAAACTAAAAATACCACGCGTTGTTTGTCGGTTTGAAGCTTTTGTTAGAGCGATACAAACAAAAAACTCGCTTGGCAATGAAGCACTTAGGATGCATTCAATGAAAGGCATCTTAACCAACAAAATCTTCTGCAACCAGACCACAGAACCCAAAACACCGATTCAGTCATAAATTTAGGGGAACGAGCCGAGAGCAAAGCTTCAAAATTCAGCAAACCCAATTTGATTTGAGAGCTTGCAGCAACTTGGATTGCGACGACTTTTCCACCTTGATACTGGTTGAGAAATCGAACTCAAAAACACTGAAACCAGCAATTTTCGACAACCTTACAACCCTTAAATCATCAAAGCGCTATAACGCCCAGTTAAGTAGCCAAAAACGCACAATTACTGTTTCTGCAAACTACCGTAAACACTAAACACACCGCAAGCTAAAAATGCCACGCGTTTTTGGTCTGCTTGAACTGTTTGTTGTAGCGCAACGAATAAACAAGCCAACTTGGCAATGGTGCATATAGCCTGCATCCAATGGACGACATGATAAACAACAATACCTGCTGCAACCAGACCACAAAACCCAAAACACCGGATCAGTCGAAAATTTAGAAAAACGAGCCAAGAGCAAAGCTTCAAAATTCAGCGAACCGAATTGATTTTGAAAGCTTGCGGCAACTTGGATTGCGACGACTTTTCCACCTTGATACTGGTTGAGAAAACAAACTCAAAAACATGAAGCCAGCAACTTTCGGGAACCTTACAACCCTTGAATTTTCAAAGCGCTATAACGCCTTGCTAAGCTGTGAGTGAACGTGTGCCATGTTTGAGCGAAGCGAGTTCGGCACACGTTTACGAATCAGACTTAAGCAATTTGTTAGCACTACTTTTGTGCAAATGTTCAACAACGTCTTTACCAAACGCAACTTCAAAAGATTGAGTTGAAGTATTCACATTCAGCTTCAAGTTTTTGTACGAGCCAGAGCAATTGTTTTTTACATAATCATTTATGCTCTGCTCCGTATTTTGAGGTAGAACAAATGTTGCTTGTTGACCGTATGCTGCATTCATCGGTAACTGATTTCCTGATCTATCTAATTGAGCAACCATCATCGCTATTGTTGTGTCCGAAGAACGCATTGTTAAAGAGTTTATGTGACTTGGCTTGTCGCCAATGCAAGTAACGTTGACCGCTAACCTAGGAGTTAGATCTGGAGGAAAAACAAAAATGTTGAACCTGATTTGTAGTTTTTCACCATTGTTTTTTCGTTGTTGCTCAGCTAGCCAAAGTGAAGTAAATACTGCACCTAACGCTCCCAAACCTGCTACCCAACTGCCAAGTGCGCTCAAAGCTGGAATCACAATATCTTTAAGATTAACTTGGTTGAAACTAACTCCAAAACTTACACCAACCACAAAACTAAGTGCGGCAATCAAAATGCCGACTACAACCAGAGAGATTATTTTTATGTGCTTCCAATCCACCGAAATTTCCTTTGTAGTGCTAATGCCCAGTTAAGTAGCCAAAAACGTACAAATACTGTTTCAGTAAACTACCCTAAACACAAAACTCTCCGCAAGCTAAAAATGCCACGCGTTTTTGGTCTGCTTGAACTGTTTGTTGTAGCGATACAAGCAAACAGACTTTACTTGGCAATGAAGCACTTAGCTTGCATTCAATGAGCAGCATCTTAGCCAACAAAACCCTCTGCAACCAGACCACAAAGCCCAAAACACCGATTCAGTCGAGAATTTAGGAAACGAGACTAGAGCAAAGCTTCAAAATTCAGTGAATTCAATTGGTTTTAAAACTTTCAGCAACTTGGATTGCGACGACTTTTCCACCTTGATACTGGTTGAGGAATCAAATTCAGAAATACTGAAGCCAGCAACATTCAAGAACCTGACAACCCTTGAATTATCAAAGCGCTATAACGCCCAGTTAAGTAGCCAAAAACGTACAAATGCGGCTTCTGCAAACTACCCTAACCACTAAACCCAACGCAAACTAAAAATGCCACGCGTTTTTGGTCTGCTTGAACTGTTTGTTGTAGCGATACAAGCAAACAGATTCGCTTGGCAATGAAGCACTTAACTTGCATTTAATGACCTGCATCATAGCCAACAAAATCCACTGCAACCAGACCACAAAACCCAAAACACCGATTCAGTCGAGAATTTAGGAAAGCTAGCCGGAAACCAAACTTCAAAATCTGATGAAGATGAGTGATTTTGAAACCAACACTGGCTTGGCTTGCGAGAATTTACCGCCTTGATTCAGGTTAAGGAATCGAACTCAAAAGTCCTGAAGCTAGCAACTTTCGAGAACCTGACAACCCTTGAATTATCAAAGCGCTATAACGCCCAATTAAACTGCCAAAAACGTACAAATAACGCTTCTGCAAACCACCGTAAACACAAAACTCACCGTAAACTAAAAGTGCCACACGTTTTTGGTCTGTTTGCATTGTTTGTTAGAGCGATACAAACAAAAAACTCGCTTGGCAATGAAGCACTTAGCTTGCATTCAATGAAAGGCATCTTATCCAATAAGACCTTCTGTAACCAGACCACAAAACTCAAAACACCGATTCAGTCGAGAATTTAGAAGAACAAACCGAAAACGAAGCTTCAAAGTGCAATGCCCCTAATAAGCTTGAAGGCCCTACAAAGACTTGGCTTGCGAGGATTTACCACCTTGACTCAGGCTAAGGAATCGAACTCAAAAACACTGAAGCCAGCAATTTTCGAGAACCTTACAACCTTTAAATTACCAAAGCGCTATAACGCCCAATTAACGTGTGAGCAGCGCATACACTGAACTTGAACACTACGCCGTAAACACTAAACTCAACTCGAAGTGAGAGCGCCAAGCGTTGCGAATCACTGTTGAATTGTTTGTTATAGCACAATTATTTAGAGTAAATTTGCTCCAAATCATCGAGCTTTTTAACTATAGTTTCATACCCTTTATCAAAGGTTTCATTGAGTTTAAGCAAAGCTAAGTGTTCATCTGCTACAGCTTGAGGGTTGTCTCGTGACGGGCATGGATTTTGATTGTAGTAAGACTCGATTCTTAGCCAATTTAACTTCCATTGCGAACAATAATTCCCCCATTCAGATTGATTTCTTACGACAATACCATCCAATTGTTCGCAACAACTTTCTAGCTTAGCGAATGCTTCAACCAAATTTACATGACTCTCTTCACTACGCTCTTTATTCCGCATCGAGGCAAAGATTGACCATGAAATTTTGAGAGACCTCACTTCACGTACTGCAACATGAGCATCCCAAATAATGGTCAAATATTTCCCATACTTCATTTGTTTTATCCAGTTATCAACGCCCACGGCTGCTGCGGCAGCAGCTACTAAAGTACCTAAACCAGATAAAAAAGCACCAAAATTACCTAAATCACTTAAAATACTTGAAAGTTGCTCGCGGTTTTCAACCCATAAGGAAACATGGGTTAACACTCCGATTAGTGCAACCCCAGCCAAGAAAAACACAAACCCATATTTAATAATCAACTTAATAATCGCCAATACCTCCTTGTGCCATAACGCCCTGTTAAGGTGTGAGCAACGCAATACCGAAGCTCTCGCATACCACCTTAAACACTAAAACCAACGCATAGTAAAAGTGCCACGCGTTGCGAATTACTCTTAAACAGTTTGTTAGGCATTGGATCCCAAAGGTCTGCTATAAACTGAGTCAAAGCCTTGTTCAGCCTGTTCTCGTATAGTCTTACTGCTTCCTGACATACTGTGAGTGATAACTTTCCAACGATAGTTCCGAAATGGTTGTTCGTTTAGGTCGATTCCATTCTGACCATTCAATTTCATACAAACGGTATAGTTTGTGCCATCTTTGTTCTCGTTATATTTACTATTAAATAGGTGGCTTTCTACTCGCTTTTTAACTCTCACACCATGACCTCGGTAAATAGCTTTCAATCCATCAACACTTAGTGAGCATGGGTTTTTATCTGATTGATAATCAGTAAAAATTACGTATAGTCCCCTACCATAGATAAGTTCTGAGATATCTTCGTGACTAACCACATCGACAACTTTCACTTTTTTGTCCGAGATATCGGAGTAATCAAAACGCTCAAAGAAGGAAACAAAATGTTTATGAAAGCTAGCTTTTAGCTCCGCCTCTTTCTTGGCTAAACTTTTAATATCGTACATTTTCCCTCCGAGATGCCTAACGCCCTGTTAAGGTGTGAGCAACGCAATACAAAAGCCGCCGCATACCACCTTAAACACTAAAACCAACGCATAGTAAAAATGCCACGCGTTGCGAATCACTCTTGAACAGTTTGTTATGTTTGTTCTTGATAGTTTGCATATACTTGTTTAGCTACATTCAGGTGAGAAGATGTTAGTTGTAGAATCATAGTTGTATACTCTTCCTCTATCTGACTATGAAGACCTTTACCAAAGTCGTTTTCAGACATTTTAAAGTACCCCATAGGAAAACTATGTGCGTTTGCTGAAAGGAACTTATAGAGCCCCAGAAAGTCTTCTCTTGCTCCTCCATACGCTTCAATAATTTCCTCTTTGGAAAGCAAAAACGGATCTGTACCTTTCAAATAGTGTTTCTGCTTTTTTTCGGGTAGATCCATAAAGAATGAGTTTGCTTTTAAATCCTGTTTAACTTCATCTTCACGTTCTGAGCATAATTTTGCTTCCTCAAGGGAGCCTCGAAACTCAAAAATCTTTTTTCTTGTAACAGCGTCGTGGAGAGAAAATAACAAAAATCGACAATTTTTCTCGTTCTCAGATATTCCTAATTGTGCCAAATACATAAATGAGTTTAAAGCGTCAATTACATTGCGTAGCAATGTACCATGAGATGCATAGTCCCAGACTTCTGAGGTACATTTTGATCTAGGGCTCGATAACAGTATTGTTCTAGCGGTTGTACACATACGGACAAAAAGAGCTGATAATACCCAATCCACACTGTGAACGGCTAATTTACTTGAATTTTTAATCGAAAATTCCTGTGTAATTTTCAACGTATTTTCAAGCTCTTGACGAGCAATAACGTATTCTTTGCTTAGTTGATTATTCAATTTTATCCTCCGAAAACATAACGCCCAGTTAAGTAGCCAAAAACGTACAAATGCTGCTTCTGCAAACTACCGTAAACACTAAATTCAACGCAAACTAAAAGTGCCACGCGTTTTTGGTCTGCTTGAACTGTTTGTTGTAGCGATACAAGCAAACAGACTCACTTGGCAATGAAGCACTTAGCTTGCATTCAATGAACTGCATCTTAACCAACAAAACTTTCTGCAACCAGACCACAGAACCTAAAACACCGATCCAGTCGAAAATTTAGGAAAACTAGCCGGAAGCCAAACTTCTAAATCTGATGAAGCTGAATGGTTTTGAAGCTTACAACGGCTTGGCTTGCGTGGATTTACCATCTTGATTCAGGTTAAGGAATCGAACTCAAAAACATTGGAGCCAGCAACTTTCGAACTCCTTACAAACCTTGAATTATCAAAGCGCTATAACGCCCAGTTAAGTAGCCAAAAACGCACAAATACCGTTTCTGCAAACTACCTTAAACACAAAACTCACTGCAAGCTAAAAATGCCACGCGTTTTTGGTCTGCTTGAACTGTTTGTTGTAGCGATACAAGCAAACAAACTGACTTGGCAATGAAGCACTTAGCTTGCATTCGATGAACTGCATCTTAACCAACAAAGCTTCCTGCAACCAGACCACGAAACCCAAAATGCCAATGCAGTCGAGAATTTAGAAGAGCAAACCGAAAACCAAGCTTCAAGATTTAGCAAACCTAATAGATTTTCGGACCAACAACGACTTGGCTTGCGAGGAATTAACCACCTTGATGCTGGTTGAAAAATCGAACTAAAAAACACTGAAGCCAGCAACTTTCGAGAACCTGACAACCCTTGAATTTTCAAAGCGCTATAACGCCAGCTTAAACCGCAGACAACGCACAAAACAAGCCGCTGCATTACGCCTTAAACACTAAATTCACCGCAAACCAAAAATGTCACGCGTTGTTTGTCGGTTTGAAGCTTTTGTTAGAGCGATACAAACAAAAAACTCACTTGGCAGTGAAGCACTTAGCTTGCATTCAACGATAGGCATCTTAACCAACAAAATCTTCTGCAACTAGACCACAATACCCAAAGCACCGATTCAGTCGAGAATTTAGAGAAACGAACCGAGAGCAAAGCTTCAAATTCAGCGAATTCAATTGGTTTTAAAAACTTACAGTAACTTGGTTTGCTGAGAATTTTCCACCTTGGATTTGGTTGAGAAAACGAGTTCAAAGGCACCGAAGCCAGCAACTTTCAAAAACCTTACAACCCTTGAATTTTCAAAGCGCTATAACGCCCAATTAAGGTGTGAAGCACGCGACCACGACACTTAATTTGACCATCGTAAACACTGAACTTAACTCAAACCAAAAATGCCAAGCGTGCTGAATCACTCTTAAATTGTTTGTTATAAAAAATCACCACTGAAGGTCATTTTCAGTAAAAACTCTTTTTTCAATTTCTGATGTCGTTGTTAAAAACTCATGCAGAGCTAAAAATGACTCCCCTAATTCGTTGAGGCTAAGCTTCAGTGAATAATACTCACACTCGCCATCGAAGTGAGTTGGAATAATTTCGTCAGTGTCTGGTTCTACATACCATTCTTCAAATGATTCTCCGAAGTAGTACTCCCCCGTTTCTGAGTCCTTGCCCATATAGCATTCAGCAGACCATTGAGACTCACTTTCCATCTTGTGAGCATCAATATCCATTTCAAAGTCAGCCCAAGGAATAAAGTATTCCAGTGCTTTTTCGAGAGTCATGCCTGGCATATAAGTCATGGGAAATGTAACTGAGCCAGAAGCACTTGAAATAGTCATTTTGTAACGAGGCAACGACTTATTTACCCAATCTGCAAAATGCAAAAATACATCTTCACCATCTGATAGCTTTTGCATCCAAGGAACATCAAGCTTAAGCTTATTCATTCTTTTGACATAGGGCTCGGGCTGGGTGAGCCTGCTCAAGTGATAGAAGCTCTTTTCGGTTAACTCGTTAGATTTCGGAACCTTAACTTTCCAGTTTTTTCCAGTATTTATAACGGTCTCTTCACTAATACTTTGCCAGTAAAGCTTATCTTGTTCAGGGTGTATAATACTAAGATCACTTGCTCTCGAAACAACCACCCATTTTGAGAAAAATAGAACTCTAATCTACTTACTCCCAACCGCTCTACATTTGCTTTCATACACCCTACTCGAATGATTTTTTATAACGCCCAGTTAAGTAGCCAAAAACGTACAAATGCTGCTTCTGCAAACTACCGTAAACACTAAACCCAACGCAAACTAAAAGTGCCACGCGTTTTTGGTCTGCTTGAACTGTTTGTTGTAGCGATACAAGCAAACAGACTCGCTTGGCAATGAAGCACTTAGCTTGCATACAATGAACAGCATCTTAACTAACAAAATCTTCTGCAACCAGTCCACAGAACTTAAAGCACCAACTCTGTCGAGAATTTAGGAAAGCGAACCGATAGCCAAGCTTCAAAATTTAGTGAACTTAATTAGCTTTGAAAGCTTGTGTAATCATCCCCTAAACTAGGGACATTTAGAATTAGAGTTCTTCGGTTTAAACTAAACCAAATGGAGAACACTGATGAAAAAATCACGCTATACAGAAACGCAAATCGTCAAGATTCTGAAAGAAGTTGAGGCTGGCAGGTTGGTCAAAGAGGTCTGCCGAGAGTATGGCATATCAGATGCCACTTACTACAACTGGAAGTCCAAGTACGGCGGCATGGAAGCCTCAGACGTGAAGCGACTGAAGGAGCTTGAGGATGAAAACCGACGCCTGAAGCAAATGTTTGCTGAACTGAGCCTCGACCATAAAATCCTTAAGGATATCGTCGAAAAAAAGCTGTAAAGCCCACGATTCGGCGAGAGTGGGTGGATTACGTCAATAATTGTCACTGTGTGAGTCTGCGTAGGGCTTGTCGTTTAGTCGGCATCAGTGACTCGGTCTATCGGTATCGACCAGATAAGCACCGAGATACCCCTGTGATTGCCGCCTTGCAAGAAGCCGTTGAACGTTATCCTGCATATGGTTTTGGCATGTTATTCAAAGTGCTTAAGCGATGGGGGTATCGCTGGAACCACAAACGAGTGCATCGACTCTACTGCGAACTGAAGTTGAATAAGCGCCGTCGTGGAAAGAAGCGGCTACCAACAAGAGAGCCTGCCCCTCTCTGTGTGCCAGAAACGTTCAATCAATGTTGGTCAATGGATTTCATGAGCGATTCACTGATGTGTGGTAGACGCTTCAGGACGTTCAATGTTATCGATGACTTTAACCGTGAAGTGCTGGTACCATTGAAATTGACTTGAATCTTCCCGCTCAAAGAGTTGTTCGCGTGTTGGAACGCATCGTCGCCTGGCGAGGTTATCCGAGTCAGTTACGTATGGATAACGGTCCAGAGTTTATCTCAACGGCTTTAGCTGAATGGGCGGAACAACATGACATACAACTCGAATTCATACAGCCAGGCAAGCCCACACAAAACTCGTTTGTTGAAAGGTTCAACCGGACCTATCGAGATGAAATACTCAACATGTATGTGTTCAGAACGTTAAAAGAGGTACGTGAGCTAACAGAAAACTGGGTTCGAGAATACAACGATGAACGTCCCCACAGCTCGCTGGGTGACCTGACCCCTTGGGAATATCTTGCTAAGTTGAAATTGCCGGAAGACTCTAATTTAGGGTGTCACTAAAAAAGGGATGTTTACACTTGCAACGGCTTGGTTTTCTGAGAATTCTCCACCTTGGATTTGGTTGAGGAATCAAACTCAAAAAACACTGAAGCCAGCAATTTTCGAGAACCTTACAACCTTTAAATTATCAAAGCGCTATAACGTCCGCTTAAGCCGCTGCCAACGCACTACAACGGCTACCGCATTGCACCTTAAACACAATTACCACTGCAAACCGAAAATGCCACGCGTTGGCAGTCGGCTTGAAGCGTTTGTTATAACTCTGATTTCGCCTTAGAGTACAACTTATTAATATCGTCAGAGTTAGAAAAATCTATACAATAAGCCAATTCTATTACGCCACCACTTTTTGACTTATAACCAACAATATCGTGTTTTTCCAACAGATCGCTAACCTCAAAGAACACCTCCAAAGGCAACTCAGAAAACTCTCTATAACCTTGCATTGCCGTTACCGCATCTTCAGCAACATCAGAACCCCTATAGAAGGTTGCAATACAAGAAGAAAGAGCAAAATTTTTAAACAAACGTTCTTCACTTAGAGTACTGAGTGGGCTGGCAACCACCCCGAAGCCATAAAGAGCAATACAGATAGCACTTACTAATCTTCTAATTTCCATAAGTAAGCCTTTTTTGCTTCAGGAAAGTAACAATTATCCGTACATCTTGAACCCGTCCAAATGCTTGCATGTCCGGATGCGTCTAGCCAAGTATCCACATCAACAACCAAGATACCTTTGTAGCCTGCCAATTTATTGGCGTTAGGATTTTTAACCACAACCTCTGGTTCACCAAACTTTTGATACAAGAAATTAATTAGATCTTTCACCCTATAGATATACCAATTGCCCTGACCACCAGATACGGTTTTATTTTTGATGTAAGGCACTTTGAAACCTGCATAGTTAAGTGCATACGACATACGGATTGCACAGGCATTTTCAAATCGCCCCTGCTCTGGAGTTAGAACATTGATGTTGTGATTTACTTTACCGCCGATAGTAGTACCCACTTCGGATACATCTCTATTTACTTTGGCAAAAGCAACTTTCATTTTTAATAAGCTCGGACGTGCAGCCATTGAAATACTTCCCTATCGTTTACTTGTGCAATAAGGTCTCACAAAAGCCGCTAAGATAATAATAACAAGTTAGCTTATTTAGAAGACCTTCAAACTTAGAGGCGTAACAATGAAACTGACAAAAGAGTTATAACGCCCAGTTAAGTAGCCAAAAACGCACAAATGCTGTTTCTGCAAACTACCCTAACCACTAAACCCAACGCAAACTAAAAATGCCATGCGTTTTTGGTCTGCTTGAACTGTTTGTTGTAGCGATACAAGCAAACAGACTTAACTTGGCAATGAAGCACTTAGCTTGCATTCAATGAACAGCATCTTAGCCAACAAAACCCTCTGCAACCAGACCACAAAACCTAAAACGCAGATTCAGTCGAGAATTTAGGGAAACGAGCCGAGAGCAAAGCTTCAAAATTCAACGAACCGAATTGATTTTGAAAGCTTAAAGCAACTTGGATTGCGAGGATTTACCACCTTGATGCTAGTAGAGGAATCAAACTCCAAAACACTGAAGCCAGCAATTTTCGAGAGCCTTACAACCCTTTAATTATCAAAGCGCTATAACGCCAAGTTAAGTAGCCAAAAACGCACAAATGCGGTTTCTGCAAGCTACCCTAAACACAAAACTCACCGCAAACTAAAAATGCCACGCGTTTTTGGTCTGCTTGAACTGTTTGTTGTAGCGATACAAACAAACAGACTTTACTTGGCAATGAAGCACTTAACTTGCATTCAATGAAAGGCATCTTAACCAACAAAATCTTCTGCAGCCAAACCACGAAACCCAAAACACCGATTCAGTCGAGAATTTAGGGGAACGAGCCGAGAGCAAAGCTTCAAAACTCAGTAAATTTGACTGGATTTGAAAGCTTACAGCGGACTTGGTTTACGACGACTTTTCCACCTTGATACTGGTTGAGGAACCAAACTCAAAAACACTGAAGCCAGCAATTTTCGAGAACCTTACAACCTTTAAATCATCAAAGCGCTATAACGCCCAATTAAACTGCCAAAAACGTTCAAAGCCGTTTCCGCATACCACCTTAAACACAAAACTCAACGCAAACTAAAAGTGCCACACGTTTTTGGTCTGTTTGAATTGTTTGTTATGAACGGACTTTACGGTAACCACAGATTTTCAGCAAATACAGAGACCTAAGACACAGAGCCAATTCACAAAATGTTGGCAGCTACTCGATAAACTCACCACGAGTTAACTTAAAACACCCGCCAAGTAATAAGCTTTTCGATGCCCTGCCGCCCCACGAAAACCACGGTGCAGCAAATGGCTGCTAGAGAAAATTACTTGGCATAATCAGCCAAACAGCCGAATTGCCTTTCGATGCCCCCAAAGCGGCATTTCACCAAAGAAACAAAACGGACTTTCAGGCTAAAATCATTTCAAAACAACAAAGACAGCAAATACGAGCGAAGAGTCTTAACCCCTAATTTTGCTGGATTTTTCTAGATGCTTCATAACGCCAGCTTAAACCGCAGACAACGCACAATTCAAGCTGCTGCATTACGCCTTAAACACTAAAATCACTGCAAAATAAAAATGCCACGCGTTGGCTGTCGGTTTGAAGCTTTTGTTATATTACTTAATATCGAAGTATGTTATGGCACAATATCTGGAATCACCCCATGGTGACTTTAAGGTCGGTTCATAACCAATTTGAACTGCTGACTTGGATACATAAGCCGATAGAATTAAAGATAATGTTGCCTTGTCAGCAGAAGCGTCAAGAAATACTCCACGGTCACATCCACCTTGTAAGCCCGAAATTTTGACTAGTGCCATATCTCTGGCTCCGTGATTACTGTGATCGTTTGTATGCATTCTAACAGCACCCATAGCGCCAGACGGCAAGTCAGCTGTAATTTCGGCTGCATTAAGCATACCGCTGATACTTAGTGTTAATACTGCTAATGTATATTTCATATACTCATATACCTTCTCTGTATTGTTAAAATTGCAAAATAATATAACGCCCAGTTAAGTAGCCAAAAACGCACAAATGCTGCTTCTGCAAACTACCCTAAACACAAAATCCAACGCAAACTAAAAATGCCACGCGTTTTTGGTCTGCTTGAACTGTTTGTTGTAGCGCAATGAATAACAAACTTACTTGGCAATTACGCACTTAACTTGCATTCAATGAACTGCATCTTAGCCAACAAAATCTTCTGCAACCAGACCACAAAACCCAAAACACTGAATCAGTCGAGAATTTAGGAAAGCTAGCCGGAAACCAAACTTAAAAATCTGATGAAGCTGAATAGTTTTGAAGCCTACAACGGCTTGGCTTGTGAGGATTTCCCACCTTGACTTAGGTTAAGGAATCGAGCTCAAGAACACGAAAGCCAGCAGCTTTCGAAATCCTTACAACCCTTGAATTATCAAAGCGCTATAACGCCCAGTTAAGTAGCCAAAAACGCACAAATGCTGCTTCTGCAAACTACCTTAAACACAAAACTCAACGCAAGCTAAAAATGCCACGCGTTTTTGGTCTGCTTGAACTGTTTGTTGTAGCGATACAAGCAAACAGACTTTACTTGGTAATGAAGCACTTAGCTTGCATTCAATGAACTGCATCTTAGCCAACAAAATCCTCTGCAGCCAGACCACAAAACCTAAAGCGCAGATTCAGTCGAGAATTTAGGGAAATGAGCCGAGAACAAAGCATCAAAATTCAGCGAACCGAATTGGTTTTGAAAGCTTGCAGCAACTTGGTTTGATCTGAATTTCCCACCTTGATGTTGGCTGAGGAATCGAACTCAAAAACACTGAAGCCAGCAACTTTCGAATTCCTTACAAACCTTGAATTATCAAAGCGCTATAACGCCCAGTTAAGTAGCCAAAACGCACAAATGCCGTTTCTGCAAGCTACCTTAATCACCAAACCCACCGCAAACTAAAAATGCCACGCGTTTTTGGTCTGCTTGAACTGTTTGTTAGAGCGATACAAACAAAAAGCTCGCTTGGCAATGAAGCACTTAGCTTGCATTCAATGAACTGTATCTTAGCCAACAAAACTTACTGCAACCAGACCACAAAGCCCAAAACACCGATTCAGTCGAGAATTTAGGGAAACGAACCGAGAGCAAAGCTTCAAGATTCAGCGAACCGAATTGATTCTGAAAGCTTGCAGCAACTAGGATTGCGAAGACTTTTCCACCTTGATGCAGGTTGAGGAATCAAACTCAAAAACACTGAAGCCAGCAATTTTCGAGAGCCTTACAACCCTTAAACTCTCAAAGCGATATAACGCCCAATTAAGGTGTGAGGCACATAATACCGATGCCACCGCATACCACCTTAATCACTAAAATTAACGCATAGTAAAAATGCCAAGCGTGCCGAATCACTCTTAAATTGTTTGTTAGTTTGCGTGCCAAAGTGACACAGGAATTGCTTATTGCACACTTTAAGACCATAATACACATGTGACATTTTGACACAACAGGAGATAAAATTATGGCTACTACTTTGCCTCGCATCACCGCTAGAGTTGATGTCGATACACAAGACTTACTTACTAAGGCTGCCGCGATCGCCGGCATGTCTAGCATCAACTCGTTTGTTCTAAGCGCTGCAATCGAAAAAGCTAAACAAGTCATCGAACGTGAACAGGCTTTAAAACTGAGCCAAACTGATGCGATGTTGCTTATGGAAGCTTTAGACCGTCCTGCGACACAGAACTCAAAACTAAAAGCTGCTGCTGATCGATACGAGAGCAAAACTCAATGATGAATACGGTACTTCTAGATAAAGCTAAACACGATAGAAACCGATTCAACTGTGGCATCGAAGCTCTCAATAATTACTTAAAAGTAATGGCGAGTCAGCAAGCAAAGAAGGACAACACCAGAACGTTTGTTTTGGAAGATGATAGCGACAACTCACATGTCATTGGCTTTTACACACTAACAATGACACCAATTGACTTAAAGGCATTGCCTGATAAGTTACAAAAAAAGCACCAATCATCCACCTCCGGTGGTCTGATTGCCCGTCTTGCTGTCGATGACCGATACAAAGGGAAAGGCTTTGGTGAGTGGCTGCTTATCGACGCACTCAGAAAGCTATTAGCCGCTAGTGATAGCGTTGCATTTCCAGTTGTTATCGTTGATGCCAAAGACGGAGCAAAACATTTCTATGAACGCTATGGTTTTCAAGCATTTCAAGACGCTGAAAACAAACTCTTCATCACCATTGCAGATGTGAGAGCAAGCTTAGGCTAGTTAACCGCTAGCCTTTGGCAAACTAACGCCAGCTTAAACCGCAAACAACGCACAAAACAAGCCGCTGCATGACGCCTTAAACACTAAATTCACCGCAAGCTAAAAATGCCACGCGTTGTTTGTCGGTTTGAAGCTTTTGTTAGAGCGATACAAACAAAAAACTTGCTTGGCAATGAAGCACTTAGCTTGCATTCAATGAACGACATCTTAACCAAAGTGAGTTTCTGCAACCAGACCACAATACCCAAAACACAGATCCAGTCGAAGAATTTAAAAGAACAAACCAAAGCCAAGTGTCAGAATCCGGCGTTCCCAATTGGCATGGAACCCCACAGCAACTTGGTTTGCGACGATTTTTCCACCTTGATACTGGTTGAGAAAGCGAACTCAAAAACACGGAAGCCAGCAATTTTCGAGAACCTTACAACCCTTAAATTATCAAAGCGCTATAACGCCAGCTTAAACCGCAGACAACGTACAAAACAAGCCGCTGCATCACGCCTTAAACACTAAATTTACCGCAAACTAAAAATGCCACGCGTTGTTTGTCGGTTTGAAGCTTTTGTTAGAGTGATACAAACAAAAAACTCGCTTGGCAATGAAGCACTTGGCTTGTATTCAATGATCAACATCTTAGCCAACAAAACTTACTGTAACCAGACCACAAAACCCAAAACACCGATTCAGTCGAGAATTTAGGGAAACGAACCGAGAGCAAAGCTTCAAAATTCAGCGAACCGAACTGAATTTGAGAGCTTGCAGCAACTTGGTTTGCAGAGCATTTCCCACCTTGATGCTGGTTGAGAAAGCTAACTCAAAAACACGGAAGCCAGCTATTTTCGATAACCTTACAACCCTTGAATTATCAAAGCGCTATAACGCCCAGTTAAGCAGCCAAAAACGCACAAATTCTGCTTCTGCAAACTACCTTAAACACAAAACTCACCGTAAGCTAAAAATGCCACGCGTTTTTGGTCTGCTTGAACTGTTTGTTGTAGCGATACAAGCAAAAAGACTTAACTTGGCAATGAAGCACTTAGCTTGCATTCAATGAATTGCATCTTAGCCAACAAAACTTACTGCAACCAGTCCACAAAACCCAAAATACCGAATCAGTCGAGAATTTAGGAAAACGAGCCTAGAGCAAAGCTTCAAAACTCAGTAAATCTGACTGGATTTGTAAGCGGCTTTTAATTGTTGGCTATAATGTTGAACGAAGTGAAAACAGCCAACTGTTAAAAGTCCGTTTGAATGCCTTGTTATATTAATTTACATACACCGATGTAATTTTGTGCCAAGAGCCATAACAGCCATCAGTCCTTATTGTTACAGATTTATTTTGTGCATGAGCTGATAAAAGAGCTGAGACTAGCCTATCTGAAGCATTAGGTCCAAAGCCAGCCCAGCGCTTAGCCCAACTAGCCCCGTCTGCACAGTCACGGGCACTACTGGCATTTGTAATTATATTGGTTGTAGCTTCAATAGCCATAGCACCATCTTGCTGAAAAAATATTCGATTGATCGAAATAGTATCATCTGCAGCAAACACTATTCCTGGTAATATTGCTATGAACAATAATGATAATTTCTTTAAATGCATTGCTTCCTCTCAAGTAATATAACGCCCAGTTAAGTAGCCAAAAACGTACAAATGCTGTTTCTGCAAACTACCCTAAACACAAAACTCACCGCAAACTAAAAATGCCACGCGTTTTTGGTCTGCTTGAACTGTTTGTTAGAGCGATACAAACAAAAAACTCGCTTGGCAATGAAGCACTTAGCTTGCATTCAATGAACAGCATCTTAACCAACAAAACCTTCTGCAACCAGACCACAAAGCCCAAAACTCCGATTCAGTCGAGAATTTAGGGAAACTGTAATCATCCCCTAAACTAGGGACATTTAGAATTAGAGTTCTTCGGTTTAAACTAAACCAAATGGAGAACACTGATGAAAAAATCACGCTATACAGAAACGCAAATCGTCAAGATTCTGAAAGAAGTTGAGGCTGGCAGGTTGGTCAAAGAGGTCTGCCGAGAGTATGGCATATCAGATGCCACTTACTACAACTGGAAGTCCAAGTACGGCGGCATGGAAGCCTCAGACGTGAAGCGACTGAAGGAGCTTGAGGATGAAAACCGACGCCTGAAGCAAATGTTTGCTGAACTGAGCCTCGACCATAAAATCCTTAAGGATATCGTCGAAAAAAAGCTGTAAAGCCCACGATTCGGCGAGAGTGGGTGGATTACGTCAATAATTGTCACTGTGTGAGTCTGCGTAGGGCTTGTCGTTTAGTCGGCATCAGTGACTCGGTCTATCGGTATCGACCAGATAAGCACCGAGATGCCCCTGTGATTGCCGCCTTGCAAGAAGCCGTTGAACGTTATCCTGCATATGGTTTTGGCATGTTATTCAAAGTGCTTAAGCGATGGGGGTATCGCTGGAACCACAAACGAGTGCATCGACTCTACTGCGAACTGAAGTTGAATAAGCGCCGTCGTGGAAAGAAGCGGCTACCAACAAGAGAGCCTGCCCCTCTCTGTGTGCCAGAAACGTTCAATCAATGTTGGTCAATGGATTTCATGAGCGATTCACTGATGTGTGGTAGACGCTTCAGGACGTTCAATGTTATCGATGACTTTAACCGTGAAGTGCTGGTACCATTGAAATTGACTTGAATCTTCCCGCTCAAAGAGTTGTTCGCGTGTTGGAACGCATCGTCGCCTGGCGAGGTTATCCGAGTCAGTTACGTATGGATAACGGTCCAGAGTTTATCTCAACGGCTTTAGCTGAATGGGCGGAACAACATGACATACAACTCGAATTCATACAGCCAGGCAAGCCCACACAAAACTCGTTTGTTGAAAGGTTCAACCGGACCTATCGAGATGAAATACTCAACATGTATGTGTTCAGAACGTTAAAAGAGGTACGTGAGCTAACAGAAAACTGGGTTCGAGAATACAACGATGAACGTCCCCACAGCTCGCTGGGTGACCTGACCCCTTGGGAATATCTTGCTAAGTTGAAATTGCCGGAAGACTCTAATTTAGGGTGTCACTAAAAAAGGGATGTTTACAAAACGAGCCGGAAGCCAAACTTCAAAATCTGATGAAGCTGAATGGTTTTGAAACCCACAACGGCTTGGCTTGCGAGGGTTTAACACCTTGATTCAGATTGAGGAATCGAACTTAAAAACACTGAAGCAGCAATTTTCGACAGCCTTACAACCCCTAAATTATCAAAGCGCTATAACGCCCAATTAAACTGCCAAAAACGTAAAAATACCGTTTTTGCATACCACCATAAACACCAAACTCAACGCAAACTAAAAGTGCCACACGTTTTTGGTCTGTTTGAATTGTTTGTTATGTGCGTATTTGATACAAGTGCCCTGACTCAAATTCGTTCTCAGCGGTGCACTTTATTTGCCAGCCGAGTTTATGCGCCACTTTTTGGCTACCCACATTATCTGAAGCAATAAAGACTTTAACTTGGATTAAATCAATGGATTGAGCCAGTTTGAATATTGCGGACTTACACATTAGAGACGCTAACCCTTGCCCCAAAACTTCTGACGAATGAAATACCCAAAGTCTAACTCGCCATCAAGTTGAGTAACTCCGCAAAAACCAACAATTTCGTTAGTTTCAATAGACCTGAAAGCAAACCTAGTTTCTGCCTGTTGCTCGTTAGCAAACCAAATCTCGGCTTCTGCATTAGTCAAAGGTCTTCTAGGTCCCAAAAACCTCATAGTTTGCTCGTTTTGAAGCAAGTCAAACACAGAGCTTCGATCACTATCAACTAATTGTGAAATAAAGATTTTATCCAAATATCCCTCCTAGCACATAACACCTTGTTAAGTAGCAGATAACTACCGCTACATTCAAGCAAAGCCACCGTAATCACTAAACCTAATTCAAACCAAAATCGCCGACTGTTAGCTGTCTGCTTGAACAATTTGTTAAACGTCTTTCCAACCTTGTAGCCCTAACTTTGTAAGAACAGTCAGGAAAGGGCTATGCTCAGGATCAAACGCAATCCCCAACTTTGGGCTAACAATAAACCCATATTTATCAAATAAATTATTATCGGTTTGTTTTACATATTTCCCCAATTGCTCGAAGGTCACAGAAACTCCTGCAAGTTTTATCGACGGCGTAATCAGAGTAACCTCATGTAATCTATCCTCTTTATCAAAACGATAAACGTATGAACCAAAATCAAATTCAGTTAATCCAAGTGAATTAGTCTTAATGGAGTTGGGTTGTCCCTTAATTTCCCTTACAGCACGACTAGAGGTATCCAAACTGATACCGTCTATTTCTAGAAATGGAACTATAACCACTGTAGATTCCTCTCGAGGCGTTTAACGCCCAATTAAACTGCCAAAAACGTACAAATACCGCTTCTGCATGCCACCTTAAACACTAAACTCAACGCAAACTAAAAGTGCCACACGTTTTTGGTCTGTTTGAATTGTTTGTTAGCGCACTTTGCCAAAGACTAGAAAGTTAACCTCGCCAAAGTATCACCACAACTGTCTTTACCATACTCTACGAAGCCAAGACTTATATAAAGCTCCTTTGCAACCGTGTTATCTGGACAATAAACTATGTGGATTGCTTTAGGTTGATTCTTCTCTATTTCATTCAGCAGTAAAACCATTAACTGTCGCCCATAACCATTTCCTTGGTATGATTTGTCCACCATGACCCTTGGAATGTAGTATTCCTCAGGCTTTTGCTCCTTCATCCACAATGCATTTACCCACTCGGTATACATTGCAAATCCTACAACCTTACCATCAACCGTTGCTGCTCTTGTCTGATAATCAGGATTAACTGATGACTCGGCAATTGAAAATGCATTTGAAGAAACAAAACCGATTTGCTCCTCCTTTAATTTTAAACGAAGAACATCGTGTATATTGTGCTTTGTAATTCTGTCTAGTTTCACTATCCGTCCTTTGATATGAGCCTTGTGCGCTAACGCCCAGTTAAGTAGCCAAAAACGTACAAATACTGTTTCTACAAACTACCCTAAACACAAAACTCACTGCAAGCTAAAAATGCCACGCGTTTTTGGTCTGCTTGAACTGTTTGTTGTAGCGATACAAGCAAACAGACTTAACTTGGCAATGAAGCACTTAGCTTGCATTCAATGAACAGCATCTTAGCCAACAAAATCTTCTGCAACCAGACCACGAAATCAAAAACACCGATTCAGTCATAAATTTAGGGGAACGAGCCGAGAGCAAAGCTTCAAAATTCAGCAAACCTAATTCGATTTGAGAGCTTGCAGCAACTTGGATTGCGACGACTTTTCCACCTTGATACTGGTTGAGAAATCGAACTCAAAAACACTGAAGCCAGCAACTTTCGAGAACCTGACAATCCTTGAATTTTCAAAGCGCTATAACGCCCAGTTAAGTAGCCAAAAACGTACAAATGCTGCTTCCGCAAGCTACCTTAATCACCAAACCCACCGCAAACTAAAAATGCCACGCGTTTTTGGTCTGCTTGAACTGTTTGTTGTAGCGATACAAGCAAACAAACTTAATTTGGTAATGAAGCACTTAGCTTGCATTCAATGAACGGCATCTTAGCCAACAAAATCCTCTGCAACCAGACCACAAAACCTAAAACACCGATCCAATCGAAAATTTAGAAATACGAACCAAGAGCAAAGCTTCAAAATTCAACGAACCGAATTGATTTTGAAAGCTTACAGCAACTTGGATTGCGAGGATTTGCCACCTTGACTCAGGCTAAGGAATCAAACTCAAAAACACTGAAGCCAGCAATTTTCGAGAGCCTTACAACCCTTTAATTATCAAAGCGCTATAACGCCCGCTTAAGCCGCTGCCAACTTAATACAATGGCTACCGCATTGCGCCTTAAACACAATTACTACTGCAAGTAAAAAATGCCACGCGTTGGCGGTCGGCTTGAAGCGTTTGTTATAACACAATTGCTATACGTCACTTTCCGTCAGCATTTGACGACAATTTCGCACCGTTAGAATGCGAATTTCATGGCTAAGGCTATATATGATGCGATAGTGCCCAAAAATAATTTCACGAAAGTTGGTATGAGGTAATTCCGGCACCATACGACCCATTTCCGGCATACTTGAGAGAAGCTCCGTTTTATCGAAAACCTCATTAACCCAATCTTCTGCTGCTACTGGATTGTCCAACGAAATAAATTCAGCTGCATCACCTAACTTTTGCAATGCTAGTGGTGACCAGACTACTTTCATTTCTTAATACGTCCTAACACTTGAGCACGAGCGTCCTCATTAGAAACACCTAAGCCCGAAGCTAGTTGTGCTTCAGCAGTACGCATTTCTTCAAGTAACTCGATCTTCTCTTGCATTGCTTCATATTCTGCGACATCAAGAACAACAGCTACACCTTTACCACGCTGTGTTATTACTAGTGGTCTGCGAGTTTCGTTGATCTGCTTGATAAATGACGTTACGCCAGCTCGAAATTCAGACAAAGGCTGAATATCTTGGTCGAAATGGATACGGCTCATGTTGAACTCCCAATGGTACAATTTAATGTACAAATAATAGTTTAACTAGTCATTTTGAGCAATAGGCTGATTTTGTGCTATAACGCCAGCTTAAACCGCAGACAACGCACTAAGCAAGCCGCTGCATTACACCTTAAACACTTAATTCACCGCAAACTAAAAATGCCACGCGTTGTTTGTCGGTTTGAAGCTTTTGTATGGATAATCTTTCCTGAATTCGGGTAATGTGAGACCCAGGCTTTAGCTGCAACTAAAGCTTTCTATGGGGTAGTTCGATTGAAGCTAGGCTCCTCTGTCGAGAGACCGATAACAAACATGAACACCCCATAGGACTCCAAGCACAAACCTCGGATAGTCGACTGGGTCTCGAACCCGCATTTCGCAAGCAAGAGTTAGCTTATTATGAATACCAATACACTTCAAAACATTAATATCGGCGTTGATACTGGCAAGACGCAACTCGATATTTTTATACGACCACTTAATCTCTTTTTCGCTGTGTCAAACGACGACAAAGGCATCAAAGACGCCATCAAAACGATAAAAAAACATTCACCTGAACGTATCGTCATTGAAGCAACCGGACGACTAGAAATGCCTTTTGTCCTAGCATGTGCCGAAGCTCAATTACCGATTGTCCGCGCCAACCCTATTCACGTTAAACGCTTCGCTGGAGCCATTGGTCGAAGAGCTAAAAACGACCGATTAGATGCTGAGCTTATCGCTTATTACGCAGAAGCTATCAGTACTCGAAATCTCCATCATAAAGGCAGAAAACATTCGACTGATGAGTGACTTAGTCATACGTCGCAATCAGCTACTCTCTATGCAAACAATGGAGAAGAATCGAATTCAGGTATTGCCCAAATCTCTACATTCGACCATCAAGCCAGTGCTGACTGCCATGAAAAAACAGATTTCAAACATCGAGGATAAGCTGGTTAAACTCATCGAATCGTGTCCAGACTATCAGACCAAAAACGACATCCTGCAAAGTGTTCCTGGTATTGGAAACATTGCCGCTGCATCCATCATCAGCAACGTTCCCGAGCTGGGTTACATCACCAACAAACAAGCCGCTTCACTCATTGGTGTTGCACCCATTACTCGAGAAAGTGGGCGCTACAAAGGCAAGCGAGTGATTCAAGGAGGAAGAGCGCAAGTTCGAACTGTTCTGTATATGGCGATGATGTCTGCTATGCAGTGTAACCCTGTTTTCAAAGCGACTTATACCCGCCTCGTTCAATCAGGAAAACCAAAGAAAGTCGCTATCATCGCCTGCGTTCGTAAGATGGTTGTCATCTTAAACTCAATGCTAAGAGATGGCGCCATGTGGGATGAAAATATATCTAAAAATTAACTATTGACGCCATAGTCGTTTGTTAGCTGCTTTTACCAATGGATTACATGAAATTAAACTTAAATTCCCCATCAGGATCTTCTACATGAATGACATCATTATAATTAACAGCTTTAAAACTAGAATTTTCATGCAAAATACTAATTAGCTTGTTTTTGACAACTTCTGTTTTAAGTGCCGCAGCTAGAGCTTCGTGAGAAAGCTTTATAAAAGGAGTAAATACATCGTCAGTATCTGCCCAATCAGCATAAATTCCCCTCAGTTTCACCGATGCCTCGTCTTTCTCATCGCCTACGCAATGAATGATAAACTCATAATGGGAGTCTTTAGGGTGTTCATTAAACTTTAAACCATCCTTATTCCAAATATTCCAATATAAATCGTCATGATCCGCCCCAGCAGTTTTGGACACCAAGTTAAGTGAGTACAATCACTAACGAGGTGAACAATGACAACTAACAAAAAAACTAGAATTAAACATTCCCCTGAATTTAAGGCAGAAGCTTTGAAGCTATCAGAGAAAGTGGGAGTTGCTGCGGCAGCGAGGCAGCTCGGGTTGCATGAATCCCAGATCTACGGTTGGCGTAAGGCAATTAAAAAAGACACCAGTACCAGTCAGCGTGAAAGAGATCTCGCTGCCGAAGTCGCCAAGCTCAAAAGGCAATTGGCTGAGCAAGCTGAAGAGCTAGATATCGTAAAAAAGGCCGCCACCTACTTCGCGAAAAATCTAAAGTAGATTGCTATGAATTTATGCTAGAACACCTTCTGTGTTTCAATGTGGTCCGCATGGCTAAGGTGTTCGAAGTTTCACGAAGTGGGTTCTATTACTGGATTAAGCATCGCCACAAGGCCATCCAGCGTGAGGCAATACGCCAAAAGCTTGATGAAAAAGTCAAAAAAGCTTTTGACAATAGTAAGGGGCGTGATGGCTCAAGGCGCATCCAGAAAGAGCTAGCTGAGAATGGGGATAGCCGTAATGTTAAAACCATTGCCGCCAGTATGAAGCGTCAGGATTTAACGCCGAAAGCGGCACGCAAGTTTAAATGTACGACGGATAGCAAGCATAAGATGCCCGTAGCGCCGAACTTGCTAGCTCAAGACTTTAACGCAACGGCTCCGAATCAAAAATGGGCGGGAGATATCACGTATCTTGCCACGAGCGAAGGCTGGTTGTATCTGGCTGTCATCATCGACCTTTACTCACGACAAGTGATCGGTTGGTCAATGGATACGAGGATGACGGCAACTCTGGTCTGCGATGCATTATCAATGGCTCTGTTCCGTCGAGGGTTCCCTGAGCATGTTACTGTCCATAGTGATCGAGGTAGCCAGTATTGCTCAAAAGACTATAGGGACATAATAAGTGCTTATAACCTAAAACAAAGTATGAGTAGAAAAGGAAACTGTTGGGATAATGCGTGTGTTGAGAGCTTCTTCCATTCTATGAAAGTCGAGGCGATCCAATACGAACCGATCATGACAAGAAATGAGATGCGCCAAACGGTCTTCGAGTACATTGAGGTTGATTATAATCGGATGAGAAGGCACAGTGCTCTTGGGTATCTAAGCCCAGTTAACTTTGAACAGCAAAATGTCGCTTAATGAAGTGTCCAGTCTTGCTGGAGCAGATCAAACTTATGAACTAAAGCCGTACTCGGCAAATCTTCTTTCATCATCAAACGAATAACCAAATTGACCTCCTAATGCTGACAAGAAACCTAACGCCAGCTTAAACCGCAGACAACGCACAAAACAAGCCGCTGCATGACGCCTTAAACACTAAAATCACCGCAAACTAAAAATGCCACGCGTTGTTTGTCGGTTTGAAGCTTTTGTTAGAGCGATACAAACAAAAAACTCGCTTGGCAATGAAGCACTTAGCTTGCATTCAATGAACACCATCTTAACCAACAAAACCTTCTGCAACCAGACCACAGAACCCAAAACACCGATTCAGTCGAGAATTTAGGGAAACGAGCCTAGGGCAAAACTACAAAATTCAGCGAACCGAATTGATTTTGAAAGCTTGCAGCAACTTGGATTGCGACGACTTTTCCGCCTTGATGCTGGTTGAGGAATCGAACTCAAAAACACTGAGACCAGCAACTTTCGACAACCTTACAACCCTTAAATTATCAAAGCGCTATAACGCTCTGCTAAGTGGCTGACAACTCAACCACAAAACTCAAAATAATCACCGTAAACACAATACCCAATTTGAACCAAAAATGCCAAAGGTTGACAGTCCGTCTTTAGCAGTTTGTTATGTTTACCTCTCCAATCCAACAGAATGGATTTTACAAAATTTTCCGCTTGAGCCAGTCCACAGTTGATCTGTATAAGCAGCAAAATATACCTTTGAATTTGCATGAAATGCAGAAAGCAAAAATGCTGCAATGTTTTTATTACCCAAATTATCACTAGAATCTAACCAATAACCATCATCACACCCAGCGGACGGACTATCTACGACAATTACTATTCGATTGTTATGTTTTGTATTTTCTCCATATGTATACAATTTTGAAATTGTCGAAGTACCACTGATATTAGCGGCAGAAATATTGATAGAAAACACAACTGCCATCACTGTACAAATTTTTTTTAACATTTATTTGTCCTCATATTAAAAGTAACATGCATTAGAGAAACTTGATTTAATTTCCCTCAGTTTCTTTCTTTTCTACTTTTTATGTAAATCGCAATACAACTTGATAGTGTAGCATCCACCACATAACGCCCAATTAAACTGCCAAAAACGTACAAATGTCGTTTCCGTATACCACCTTAAACACTAAACTCAACGCAAACTAAAAATGCCACGCGTTTTTGGTCTGTTTGAATTGTTTGTTATGAACGGACTTTACGGCACCCTCAAACTTCCAGCAAATACATAAGGTTGAGACACAGAGCCATTTCACAGAATGCTGGCAGCTACACGAAAGACCCACCACGGATTTACTTAAAACACCCGCCAAGTCTAGAGGTTTTCGATGCCCTGCCGCCCCACAAAAACCACGGTGCAGCAAATGGCTGCTGGAAAAAATCACTTGGCAAAAATACCCAAACAGCCGATTTGCCTTTCGATGAAACTAATGCGGCATTTCGGCAAAGAAACACAACGGATTTGCAGGCTGAGATCATTTCAAAACAACGAAAACATCAAATACGAATAAGGAACATTAACCCTTAATTTTACTGGATTTTTCTAGATGCTTCATAACGCTTTGTTAAGTTGCAGCTAACTGCCACGACACTCAAGCAAAGCCACCGTAATCACCAAACTCAAACCGAACCAAAAATGCCACAGGTTAGCTGTCAGCTTGAACAATTTGTTAAGTCGATTACTCACCAACACACAGAGAATCTAAAAACACTGAAAATGATGGGGATAAATTAGTCATATTATGTTCCCAAGGTTCACCATCATAGTTAGCTTCTTCATGGTCCCAGTGAAAAACTGCTCCCTTGGTTGGTTCCTTTAATGATATACAGAACACGTCCCCTCCAGGACTTTCCGCTATTGGAAGATAACCTTCAGGAATCATTCCCTTTTGCTCACTTATTTGACGTAGAAGATCATCATGGTATGTTTCCCCTCGAATAGCATAAAAATAGCCTACGTAATCAAAATGCTGATTTTCGTGTCGTACGCCATCTAAGATTGGCCTGCCACCATTGTGTTTAAGCAAAAAAGATTTATATTCCACCGGCAATTCAAACCCAATATTTTCTTCCACCGAGTGCAAATCAACTTCGCTTATTGAAGTATGAGAATCTTCAAAAATCATTATGTTACCCTTATGACTTAACGCCTTGCTAAGTTGCAGCTAACGAACACAACACTCAAGCAAAGCCACGTAATCACTAAACTCAACCAAACCAAAATCGCCGATCGTTAGCTGTCTACTTGAGCAATTTGTTATGTTTATTTTTCCACCGGTTCTACCTTTTCGTTACCTGTTACTTCAGGTTGAACAACCGGGTCTATTGGATGGTATGGAGGTAAATAGGTTATGTGCATTGGTAACGAACGCTTGCCTTCTAAAATAGCTAACACGCCTTCACGGACTTTAGTCTGTTCATTTTCGACGCGCCCATGCGCAATAGGACTATAGCAATCTCTTTTAAGCTGGACTTCATCGAAGTCATAACCTAATGATTGAGCCATAGCGTAAAGAAGGCTTGTAAATAAATCATTACTCCGTTCAATCCACGCATCGAGTCTTTCATCAGGAACGCTATTATTTAAATGATCGTTATATATTTTCCAAGCATTCGTAACTTTTTTATCAGCTTCGGACTGCCAACGTTTCCCAAAAACAGATTTCCCGTAGAAATCAAGATCTATCATATTTAGAGCAGAAACATGAGCTCCCGATAATCTCGTTGCACGCGTTTCCATCAGAGTGTGGAACAATTGAAGTTTTCTTCTTTTTCGTTCTGTTATATTTTCAATTATCTTCTGAGCTTGGACTGCCAATACTGGACCGATAATAACCGCTCCAATTGTAATCCAATCTTTGATTTCCATGTTTAATTCCATACTTTCCTCGATAAACATAACGCCTTGTTAAGTAGCAGCTAACTACCACCACGCCTAAACAAAGCCACCGTAACCACTAAACCCAGCCAAACCAAAATCGCCGACTGTTAGCTGTCTGCTTGAACAATTTGTTAGAGCCCCGTGCATGACGTTGTTCTACTTACCTACCCCATGTATACACGCAACATTCACTGCATATTGGTCAGGTCGAGAGCGCCTTTGATGATGAGTGTAAATGCCACAGGTTTTACAAAAGTAGTGTTTCGCCGTCATCGTGTGAAACTGATAAAGAGTTAAATTGTTCAAACCAGATTTAACTTGAAGAAGCGCTAACGGAACAGGCGTCATTTTTGAGTTTCGAATAGTACAAATTGAACAGGAGCACCCGTATTGTTCCAGTTCCCCACTTTTACTTTGAAATTCAATTTGTACTGCACCACAGTGACAAGAGGCTTTAAAAGAGTATTCGTTATTCACAACTGCACCATATCCTTATAATTTGCCTCAGAGGGGCTATAACGCCCAATTAAACTGCCAAAAACGGACAAACGCCGTTTCCGCATATCACCTTAAACACCAAACTCAACGCAAACTAAAAGTGCCACACGTTTTTGGTCTGTTTGAATTGTTTGTTATGAACGGACTTTACGGCAACCTCAGAATTTCAGCAAATACAGAAGGTTGAGACGCAGAGCCAATTCACAAAATGTTGGCAGCTACACGATAAACCCACCACGAGTTGACTTAAAACACCCACCAAGTATTGAGTTTATCGACGCCCTGCCGCCCCACAAAAGTAATGGCGCAGCAAATGGCTGCTAGAAAAAACCAATTTGGCAAAAATAACCAAACAGCCGATTTGCCTTTTGATGAAACCCAAGCGGCATTTCACCAAAGGAACATGCCGATTTTCAATTAGGAAAAATTCAAATCATGATGAAAAGAAAAGTAAACTTTGAACCTTAGCCCCTAATTTTACTGGATTTTTCTAGATGCTTCATAACGCCCTGTTAAGGTGTGAGCAACGCAATACCGAAGCTACCGCAAACCACCTTAAACACTAAACGCAACGCATAGTAAAAATGCCACGCGTTGCGAATCACTCTTAAACAGTTTGTTAACCCTATGCTTACTGCCAAGCCACAAAGTCAGATATATTGTCTAGGCGCTCAACCACCACAGCTCTCCCTAAACAACGACTCCAATAAGTTTCACGATCGGCTTGCTCTCCAGCACCTGACCATTCAACTACTCGTAAGGGAGTACTTTGTAAGTAAGGTTTTAGTAGCATATTTAAATGTGTATCAAACCCTGAATATCCAAAGAGAATGATTTCCTCTGCCTCGGATAAAGCAAATTGAAGATAATCCCAATATGTAGAAAGGGCATGAGACGCAGCGATAACTGAAGGTTTATGTTTTACATGAGTTAGCACAATATGTTTGCTTGGTATATCTCGCCCTAAATGAAGACTGTCTCTCGATAATTTAACAATATTACCACCATCCTCCATAAACAAAGGTGAGCCGTGGAGGTGCAAGTAATAACCAAAGTTATTTTCGAACCTCCGCTCTAAAGCATCTGCTGAAAACCCACGACCAAGCATTCCATCGATAAGGCTACCGTTATAGCTGTAAACATCCCTTTTTTAGTGACACCCTAAATTAGAGTCTTCCGGCAATTTCAACTTAGCAAGATATTCCCAAGGGGTCAGGTCACCCAGCGAGCTGTGGGGACGTTCATCGTTGTATTCTCGAACCCAGTTTTCTGTTAGCTCACGTACCTCTTTTAACGTTCTGAACACATACATGTTGAGTATTTCATCTCGATAGGTCCGGTTGAACCTTTCAACAAACGAGTTTTGTGTGGGCTTGCCTGGCTGTATGAATTCGAGTTGTATGTCATGTTGTTCCGCCCATTCAGCTAAAGCCGTTGAGATAAACTCTGGACCGTTATCCATACGTAACTGACTCGGATAACCTCGCCAGGCGACGATGCGTTCCAACACGCGAACAACTCTTTGAGCGGGAAGATTCAAGTCAATTTCAATGGCCAGCACTTCACGGTTAAAGTCATCGATAACATTGAACGTCCTGAAGCGTCTACCACACATCAGTGAATCGCTCATGAAATCCATTGACCAACATTGATTGAACGTTTCTGGCACACAGAGAGGGGCAGGCTCTCTTGTTGGTAGCCGCTTCTTTCCACGACGGCGCTTATTCAACTTCAGTTCGCAGTAGAGTCGATGCACTCGTTTGTGGTTCCAGCGATACCCCCATCGCTTAAGCACTTTGAATAACATGCCAAAACCATATGCAGGATAACGTTCAACGGCTTCTTGCAAGGCGGCAATCACAGGGGTATCTCGGTGCTTATCTGGTCGATACCGATAGACCGAGTCACTGATGCCGACTAAACGACAAGCCCTACGCAGACTCACACAGTGACAATTATTGACGTAATCCACCCACTCTCGCCGAATCGTGGGCTTTACAGCTTTTTTTCGACGATATCCTTAAGGATTTTATGGTCGAGGCTCAGTTCAGCAAACATTTGCTTCAGGCGTCGGTTTTCATCCTCAAGCTCCTTCAGTCGCTTCACGTCTGAGGCTTCCATGCCGCCGTACTTGGACTTCCAGTTGTAGTAAGTGGCATCTGATATGCCATACTCTCGGCAGACCTCTTTGACCAACCTGCCAGCCTCAACTTCTTTCAGAATCTTGACGATTTGCGTTTCTGTATAGCGTGATTTTTTCATCAGTGTTCTCCATTTGGTTTAGTTTAAACCGAAGAACTCTAATTCTAAATGTCCCTAGTTTAGGGGATGATTACATAGCCATCTACTAAATCATTATCGATAAACGAATTGTACAAAAGCTTGTCATAATTCAATGTTGCAACATGCGACTTGGTTTCCCGAATAAAGTTAACTAATGCGTCCTCAAAGGCTTGAGGCAACGTACCATTATAGTTATGAAGTTTGGTCGCTACCTTATGAATATAAGTAGCAGTTATTTCTGGAAATGACTGACCATCTTCCGTAAGCCAGTGAATATCACCGTCACCGATTGAGTTTAGAGATTTACAATGCGTTATTGCTTGATGAAGTAAATCTAGTTCATCTTCTCCTTGAGGCGCTCCAGAGCGACCAAGGCAACGCTCTATTAGTTGCTGCTGTTCTAAAGTTAAGAAATCTTCACGTTCCCAGATATCTTCCAAAGCAGCGGTTAAAGAAAAATGAGCAGGATCTAATGACATTCCTAACCCATTCCCAAAAATTATTAATTTCCTAGCCAAAATTTACTCCTAATTCTAATAAATAGGGTTAACGCCCAGTTAAGTAGCCAAAAACGTACAAATGCTGTTTCTGCAAACTACCCTAACCATTAAACCCAACGCAAACTAAAAATGCCACGCGTTTTTGGTCTGCTTGAACTGTTTGTTAGAGCGATACAAACAGAAAACTCGCTTGGCAATGAAGCACTTAGCTTGCAATCAATGAACAGTATCTTAGCCAACAAAACTTACTGCAACCAGACCACAGAAACCAAAACACCGATTCAGTCGAGAATTTAGGGAAGCGAACCGAGAGCAAAGCTTCAAAATTCAGCAAACCAAATTGATTTTGAAAGTTTGCAGCAACTTGGATTGCGACGACTTTTCCACTTTGATGCTGGTTGAGAAAGCGAACTCAAAAATACTGAAGCCAGCAACATTCGAATTCCTTACAACCCTTAAATTATCAAAGCGCTATAACGCCTTGTTAAGTAGCAGCTAACTACAACTACACTCAAACAAAGCCGCCGTAATCACTAAACCCAACCAAACCAAAATTGCCAAACGTTAGCTGTCTGCTTGAACAATTGTTATGTTTTTATTCTTACCACCATCATTGAAAAAAGTACTAAAACTACAAGTGGTAAATACCAAGATGCTACTGTAACTGGAAGCCGCTCAAATAGTGTTAAATTCAATTCTTGCAATGATTCTAATACCCCCTGCTTCAAGAACGTTAAAATAATTATCGGCGATACTAACTCAGTAATATAAGCTAATAGCACACCAAGAGTAATAAGTTGAGAGTTATGAGCTAGTATTTTTAGCTTTACAGTTAGCAACACTAATAGAGCTGTAAATAGTAAACTTAAGACTACAGCACGAACTAAATCAAGTACTAGACTAGCTTCCGGAAATGGAAGTTGTGCGATCAAGTGCTCGACGTGAAAGGTTTGAAGCAAAGTGATTATAGCTAGGGCAGCAGACTTGGTATACCACTCAGAATGATAAACAGTTGAGTATAGAAAACATACAAGCAGGCCTGCAATCAGCGGAACACCGTAAGAAACCAGCTTTTTCATAATTCCACCATCCCTGTTAAAAATATAACGCCCAATTAAACTGCCAAAAACGTACAAATGCCGCTTCTGCAAACTACCCTAAACACAAAACTCAACGCAAACTAAAAATGCCATGCGTTTTTGGTCTGTTTGAATTGTTTGTTAGGGTTCGAGGTTAATTGTCTACGTAGAAATGTTTTTCATGAGGTACTGAGCTCCCCCAGTTACAATGCCCTATGTTATCGGCAAGAATAAAAGTTACTTTTTTTCCACCCATAAAAGCGGCAATAGCTACAGAAGCATGAGCACGACCTGCTTCCGTGGTGAGATCTATATACACTCGTCTAGCGCAACTTGGTAGCCCTGACTTAGGTGCCCCGTCCATATGAACATGCAACACATTACCTTCTGGTGTTAATCGCGTGGGGACACCTGGTCCCATTGAAGCGGCATATGAAATGGCAGGAACACTACACGCCACCAAGACTATTGCTCGAAGTATACATTTAATCACAATAAGCTCCTTTTTTGATATTTTGACCCTAACACCCGCTTAAGCCGCTGCCAATGCACTACGAAAGTGAACGCATAACACCTTAATCACTAAAATCACCGCAAACCAAAAATGCCACGCGTTGGCAGTCCGCTTGAAGCGTTTGTTGTAGGGCAACAAGTAACAAGATCGCTTGGCAACGAAGCATTTAATCTGCATTTGATAAACGCCATCCTAACCAACAAATCCTTCTGCAACCAGACCACAGAACTTATAACACCAACCCTGTCGAGAATTTAAGAAAACGACCCGAGAGTAAGGCTTCAAAATTCGGTGAACCAGAATGATTTTGAAAAACCTACATCGACTTGGCTTGCGATGGCTTTACCACCTTGACTCTGGCTGAGAAATCGAATTCAGAAACACCAAAGCCAGCAACTTTCAAGAACCTTACAACCGTTGAATTATTAAAGCGCTATAACGCCCAGTTAAGTAGCCAAAAACGTACAAATGCGGTTTCTGCAAGCTACCCTAAACACAAAACTCACCGCAAACTAAAAATGCCACGCGTTTTTGGTCTGCTTGAACTGTTTGTTAGAGCGATACAAACAAAAAACTCACTTGGCAATGAAGCACTTAGCTTGCATTCAATGAACAGTATCTTAGCCAACAAAACCTTCTGCAACCAGACCACAAAACCCAAAACACCGATTCAGTCGAGAATTTAGGGAAACGAGCCGAGAGCAAAGCTTCAAAATTCAACGAACCGAATTGATTTTGAAAGCTTACAGCAACTTGGATTTCGACGACTTTTCCACCTTGATGCTGGTTGAGGAATCAAATTCTAAAACACTGAAGCCAGCAATTTTCGAGAGCCTTACAACTCTTTAATTATCAAAGCGCTATAACGCCAGCTTAAACCGCAGACAACGCACTAAACAAGCCACTGCATGACGCCTTAAACACTAAAACCCCTGCAAACCAAAAGTGCCACGCGTTGTTTGTCGGTTTGAAGCTTTTGTTATGTGCGTAGCTTATTAGATACTGAATACATAGTTTGGATACTCATCATTAAGTGCTTCCACTACCTCAAACCAAGCACTTTTATGGAGTAATTTAGGGGGAATAGCTTCTGGAGTTAAAGACCAACTCTGTAAGTTAAAACCCCAAGATACCCCTCCCACTGGATAGAACACCCCTTCAATTTCAGATAGTCCAAACAATTTTCCATTCCAAGTTAATGTTATATGAGGAGCCGAAGTCCAACCAGGATTGTCTCGAAAAACCTCCCCCACACTATAAAATGGATTACTGCTATCACGTTTCTCTTGGCTGACAACATCAACAAAAACCCAGTTTGGTCCAAAGTTACCTAAGGACGCATGTTTACCAGAAAACTGTACATCACCCGATGTTTCCACAATATGTAGCCAGTGTGTAACTTTTGAGAAAGAAACCTCAATTGATGGGAACTTTGGAGCAAAGCAATGAGTATTACCTGAAGCGACAAACCGGATATCAAAAATCTCAGTTTGATTCCACAGGTCAATACTGTATTTTTTTATCGTGGAATCATTCAAGCATGAATAATAGCTACCATTTTCAATATTTGTTGAGAGATATGAGTTCCGATAGACACCGAACGACAGGTAGGCACTAAGAGCAACTATGAGTATGAGCAACAAACAAAAAATATATTTTTTCATACCTTCTAAATTCACCTCCATCGACAGCACATAACGCCAGCTTAAACCGCAGACAACGCACAAAACAAGCCGTTGCATTACGCCTTAAACACCTAAATCACCGCAAACCAAAAATGCCACGCGTTGTTTGTCGGCTTGAAGCTTTTGTATGGATAATCTTTCCTGAATTCGGGTAATGTGAGACCCAGGCTTTAGCTGCAACTAAAGCTTTCTATGGGGTAGTTCGATTGAAGCTAGGCTCCTCTGTCGAGAGACCGATAACAAACATGAACACCCCATAGGACTCCAAGCACAAACCTCGGATAGTCGACTGGGTCTCGAACCCGCATTTCGCAAGCAAGAGTTAGCTTATTATGAATACCAATACACTTCAAAACATTAATATCGGCGTTGATACTGGCAAGACGCAACTCGATATTTTTATACGACCACTTAATCTCTTTTTCGCTGTGTCAAACGACGACAAAGGCATCAAAGACGCCATCAAAACGATAAAAAAACATTCACCTGAACGTATCGTCATTGAAGCAACCGGACGACTAGAAATGCCTTTTGTCCTAGCATGTGCCGAAGCTCAATTACCGATTGTCCGCGCCAACCCTATTCACGTTAAACGCTTCGCTGGAGCCATTGGTCGAAGAGCTAAAAACGACCGATTAGATGCTGAGCTTATCGCTTATTACGCAGAAGCTATCATACTCGAAATCTCCATCATAAAGGCAGAAAACATTCGACTGATGAGTGACTTAGTCATACGTCGCAATCAGCTACTCTCTATGCAAACAATGGAGAAGAATCGAATTCAGGTATTGCCCAAATCTCTACATTCGACCATCAAGCCAGTGCTGACTGCCATGAAAAAACAGATTTCAAACATCGAGGATAAGCTGGTTAAACTCATCGAATCGTGTCCAGACTATCAGACCAAAAACGACATCCTGCAAAGTGTTCCTGGTATTGGAAACATTGCCGCTGCATCCATCATCAGCAACGTTCCCGAGCTGGGTTACATCACCAACAAACAAGCCGCTTCACTCATTGGTGTTGCACCCATTACTCGAGAAAGTGGGCGCTACAAAGGCAAGCGAGTGATTCAAGGAGGAAGAGCGCAAGTTCGAACTGTTCTGTATATGGCGATGATGTCTGCTATGCAGTGTAACCCTGTTTTCAAAGCGACTTATACCCGCCTCGTTCAATCAGGAAAACCAAAGAAAGTCGCTATCATCGCCTGCGTTCGTAAGATGGTTGTCATCTTAAACTCAATGCTAAGAGATGGCGCCATGTGGGATGAAAATATATCTAAAAATTAACTATTGACGCCATAGTCGTTTGTTATGTGTTTACTGGCTCGATGATTTCTTCGTACATCAATTGCCCAGAGTCAATTTTACTGAAATCAATTTCAATTACTGACTCATGCCCTGAAAAGTCTACAAACTTAAAACTAACCGCATTTACCAATTCTTTAGTTGCTCTATCAACAACGAATGGCATATAGACATGTTGCGCCGTATCTTTTTGAAATACACAAACGTTAGGAAACAGCAGCTCTCTTGGTGGTGAAATTCTGTGAGCAACACCATTAAAGTTGCTATTTATGTTTCTTGGTACAAAAATCTTACCCGTAAGATGTGCACCATCCTTATATTTAACTGAAATAATTACGTCTTTGGGGTGAAAATTACTACCAAGCGAGGAAATACTCAATTTATACAAATAGAAAACGCCTGCCGACACCACTTGCCCTGTTTGATTGTCGGTCATTGTCATATCATCAATGCTTATGCATGAAATAACTTTTCCGACCAATTTCGACTTTTTCATTTTTTCGTACACATATGGTGCAAGCCATGCCGATGCACCAATTATGCTTACTACCAATGTTAAAGTTTCTTTGTCCACACATACTCCTAGTTTGAAAAAACTCATAACGCCCGATTAAGCCGCTGCCAACGCAATACAACGGTTACCGCATTGCGCCTTAAACACTATTATTACTGCAAACCAAAAATGCCACGCGTTGGCGGTCGGCTTGAAGCGTTTGTTATGTACGGTCTATAGAGCATCGCTAAACAGTTTTACCATAAGTTCACTATGTTTCCCTAGTAACCCTTTGGTTTTCAGAGCCATGGCTTCATTCACAGTCATATTCCCGTTTTCAATTTCACTGACAGCATAATGAAGTGCTTGAGCATCATGTATGCAATTTTTAGAGATAAACTCCTTGAGTGACTCGCTAGCCCTAAACCATTCTCCGTGTAGCCGATATTCTTGAAATTGAGTATGGATATCATTTTCTGATAGCTCACCCAAATAACCTCCCAAGAAATTGAGTTTGTCTGGAGAGCCTGTTTGTAATTGTTTTAGCCTTTGTTCAATCAAAGTCATTGTTTTTCCGATCTTTATTAGACCAGTACACTCTCCTTGAATGAAATACACAAATGGATTACTAAACATATATAGCTCCCGATTTCCACACAGTACATAACGCCCTGTTAAGGTGTGAGCAACGCAATACTGAAGTTCCCGCATACCACCTTAAACACAAATCGCAACGCATAGCAAAAATGCCAAGCGTTGCGAATCACTCTTAAACAGATTGTTATACCCGTACTGTGTTAACTGTACACACCCCAATCACGAGGAACAAGCCAGTTAGTTTGCCATGTAACAAACTCACTTGGACAGAACTCGTCGTTTAGAAATTCCATCGTTACGACTTGACCTGGTAACAAAGATAAAACGTGATTTTTCTGATCACTTTCGTAATCCCAGAGGTGGAAACGATCGTCTTTATTGTGTGCTCTTCTACTTGGTCCGAAGTCCATAGGAGCACAAAGTCGAGTTAACTGACGACCATCCTCTTTAGAGAAAAATGTAAGGTTAATTTTAGTCTTGGCATGAATTGAATCAATAAATTGAGCTTTCTGCATAGTTTACTCCTTATATGCAACTTGAAACCCAATATAACCACACTATTTGCATTGATAATGTGCAATTTCTCAAATTTATCGGATAGGGTATAACGTCCAGTTAAGTAGCCAAAAACGTACAAATGCGGTTTCTGCAAACTACCTTAAACACAAAACTCAACGCAAGCTAAAAATGCCACGCGTTTTTGGTCTGCTTGAACTGTTTGTTGTAGCGCAACGAACAACAAACTTACTTGGCAATGACGCACTTAACTTGCATTCAATGAACTGAATCTTAGCCAACAAAACCTTCTGCAACCAGACCACAAAACCCAAAACACCGAATCAGTCGAGAATTTAGGAAAACGCGCCAAGAGCAAAACTTCAAAACCCAACGAACCAAATTGCTTTTGAAAGCATACAGCGACTTGGTTTGCGAGGATTTACCACCTTGATTCAGGCTAAGAAATCGAACTCAAAAACACTGAAGTCAGCTACTTTCGAGAACCTTACAATCTTTAAATTATCAAAGCGCTATAACGCCCAATTAAGGTGTGAAGCACGCTACCACTGAACTTAATTTGACCACCGTAAACACTACGCTAAACCCAAACCAAAAATGCCAAGCGTGCTGAATCACTCTTAAATTGTTTGTTATACAAATTCTACTATTGATCGTATGTATTAATATCGACGGCTTGCTCTGTACCTAGCATTTCCTTATTTAGATTCTCTTTTCTGTTGTTAAGGCGATGAAAGAGCCCTCCAAATACGAATGCAACTACAGCTAATATTATTGTCACACCAATTGCCCCATTATTTACTTCTGTGGCAAAAAACAGGTTACCAAGGACTCCAAGAAAAGCACCGAGAAAAACAGAGCAAAGTGTCAGCAATATATTGATATCATTATTATATTCTGACAAACGATTTAATGAGTCAGCAGAAACCAGCTGAACCTCCATATCTTTTGGTGCTGGCATTTTGATAGGTGCCGCCAATTTACGACTCTGTTGCGCGATTTCATCTATAGCTTTACGCAAATCTTCTTTGTCTACACCATTGTTAGTAGGTGTATCGTTATCTAGTCGTCGCCCCAAGTCCTCAATTTTTTGCTCGAGTTTCATCAGCCCATCAGTATTATCGCTCTCAATGACAGCTCGAAGCCTCTTTGAACTTAAACCATTAACTCTGTTTTCATATATTAATCTAAATTTATAGTTTTCATCTTCTGTAAGTGAGGGTTCAAAGCCGAAATCAGTCAGAATTCCTGTTATCTTTGGCTGATTAAGTCGAGCCCCTTCTTCACTCATTTCGAGAAGCAGCTTAAGTAACGAATCTCTATCAATATCTTCTAACGTATTTTGAGCGATAAGTCTTGTTTCTAAAAATTCCTCCAGGGAGAATCGCTTATTTCTAACCTTGTTTTCTAAGGCGATATATTTGTTACTAGCCAATTTTTTCTCCTATTTGTATAACGCCCAGTTAAGTAGCCAAAAACGTACAAATGTTGTTTCTGCAAACTACCTTAATCACCAAACTAACCGCAAACTAAAAGTGCCACGCGTTTTTGGTCTGCTTGAACTGTTTGTTGTAGCGATACAAGCAAACAGACTTCACTTGGTAATGAAGCACTTAGCTTGCATTCAATGAACGGCATCTTAGCCAACAAAATCCTCTGCAACCAGACCACAAAACCTAAAACACCGATCCAGTCGAAAATTTAGAAATACGAACCAAGAGCAAAGCTTCAAAATTCACTGAACCTAATTAATTTTGAAAGCTTGTAACGACTTGGTTTGCTGAGAATTTCCCACTTTGATTCAGGTTAAGGAATCGAACTCAAAAACACTGAAGCCAGCAACTTTCGAATTCCTTACAAACCTAGAATTATCAAAGCGCTATAACAACTTATTAGACCGATACAATCCGTCTATCTCTGTAGCTTGTATCCACCTAACATGCTTACGCTATTTTCTTAAACTATTTTAAATTCATGCGATTATGCCACGAAATTGATTTCATAGGGTTGTGAAGTCTGGAAAATGTCGAGCTAAAACGCGATTGTACAAAAAAGTATCAGATTGGTTGTATGTACAGTAAGAAATGAGCGTGTATCACAATCGTGAAATATACACTGGCTAAGGCATAAAAAGCTGCCTGCCTTGGGGGAGACAGACAGAAATGTAGTGCTCGGTTAAGGGTATCTGCTTTTATTGTTCGCGCCAGTTTCCATTCGGGACTCTAAGCTTCTTATAGTCTGAAATTATTAGTATTTTCCTGAAAGCAGTGACCCAAAATCAGGAACGTGGGTGTCAATGCCTAGCTCTTTCATCATTTTGTATGCCGTAGCAACGGATGACGAAATAACAGGGATACCAATACGATCTTCGATAGGCTGTATCGAAGGCAAGGAAGGCATCTGTACACATGCAGATGCCACCAGCACGTCCACCCCTGAAGTTTGCAGCTTCTTGGTTATCTCAATAGGGGCTCTCGGATTTTGTGTGCCTACCTCTAAGTTATTTGATATCTCCAATGAAAGGCTATCAACTACTTCAATCCCCTCATTTTCAATGTAATCAATCACAAGCGCGGTGAGCGGCTTCATGTATGGTGCCAACAGCGATATTCTTTTAGCGCCTAACGCATGAAGCCCTTCAACCAATGCGCCAGCGCTCGTTACTACAGGGCAGCTAGCCCCATTTTGTGTCGCCACATCACACAAGCGTTTTTCCGATTCGCGGTGGTACCCTCGCCCCATACTCATTATCGCGACCAAACAGGCATACCCCATCACATCCACATGCGCATCGGATAATTCCAACGCGCACCGCAAGCTGTCGCTGTCCATTTTTTCCAGTTCAGATTTAGTGACGTTCTTCATTCGCATTCGCGAAGAATGAAACGTAAATCGTTCAGGGTGAACACTTTCTCGCGCTCGGAAAATCGCGGGTACTTCCGTTTCCATTGTAATGTTGGAAGACGGAACAATTTGACCAATACGAAAACGTTGTTTTGTCGTCATAAGTCGCGCTCCTTAGCTTCATAGGTTTTATCTATGTTTGTCTCTGCGAAATTATCCGAGGTGATATTTTCCGAGACTAGTGCATCACCATCGTGAAAATGGGCAGGCTGAATCGGATTGCGATTCACATGAAGTTGGAACACATCGAATCGGTTGTAGTGCCCCGTTATGTCATGCATCTGCCTTGGTTGAATACATTTGTTTAGATCAATCTCCGCATAAACAATACCTTCTTCATCAATGAGAGGTTCACCTATTACACGCCCGTCGGGGCCAATAAACCCAGTGAACGCACTGCTTTTTCGCTTCAAGAGCGCTTCAGATTCTGGATGCGACTCTTTAAATGTGTCGATGATTTCCTGCGAAACGGTCGAGCAAGACACCGCCGTAAACACCTTACCTTCAAACGAGTGCGCAGAAGATCGGAGCTTTATGGCTTCTGCCATATTGTAATCTGGCGGTGCGACGGGCAATGAAATGTAGTTTGCGACATGCATCAGCTCCCCTTGAGCAAGCAAAGAGAAGCGAGCCAGAGTATTGGTATTCTCACCACAAGCTAACGCCCCAAGCGGACCAACCGACGTTTCATGTACTTTCAGTTGTGAACCGTCTCCCGGTGCCCAAGTGAGCTTTTCCGCCCACGTTGGCACGAGCTTTCGGTGCTTCCCTATTATCTCGCCCTCATCGCTGATGATCACAATCGTGTTATAAAGCGTCCCAACGCCCACCGAACTTCGCTCGTTCACACCAATCACTACATTCGCCTTAAAACGAGCGGCTTGCTGAGCAATTTTCTCGATTTCCGGACCAGGGATCTCAATTGCACACTTACACAGCTTTTCAAACCATGGGCTGCCTTCTGGTGGTGTCATGATCCAGTTCCAATAGGGGTAACCAGGAATGAAGACTTCAGGAAACGCAATCAATGTCGCGCCCTCTAGCGCCGCCTCTTCAATAAGATCGCATGCTTTATCAACGGTCGCGTCTGTATCGAGGAAAACAGGCGCAGCTTGAATGGCAGCAGCTTTAAATACATTCAGTTCTAATGCTGGCATAACGCCCCCTTACTTTGCCGCGACAACGGAATGTCTGAGGCTGCCCACGTACTCAAGCTCGGCCTCAATCACATCACCAGGCCAAACCCACTCTTGAGGTTCGCGCCCTGCCCCTACGCCTTCAGGCGTTCCCGTCGCGATAATATCGCCGGGTTCGAGCGTGATCCCTTTGCTGATGTCGTTGATGAGTTCGTTCACTTTAAAAAGCATATGACGAGTATTCGAATCTTGTTTCGTCTCACCATTCACCTTTAAACTCAAATTCAAATCCTGCGGATCAGGGATTTCATCTGCCGTCACAATGCACGGACCAAAGGGTGCGAACGTGTCTTGCCCTTTTGAATAAATCCATTGACCCGCACGGCGGCAATCCCGAGCACTCATATCGATAAGCAAGCTGTAACCAAACACGTAATCCAGCGCAGACTCTTTCGACACCCCTTTGGCTTTGGTGCCCATAACAACCGCCAGTTCGACTTCCCAATCCAATTGTTGGGTGATCTCGGCATTGTGCTCAATCACATCATTCGGTCCTATCACCGTCGTGGGCGGTTTAGAGAAAATCACAGGCTCTTTCGGCAATGCTTTATCGGTATCCAAAGTGCGGCTCGATTCAGCAACATGCTCAACGTAGTTCAAACCGATTCCAAAAATGTTCTTCTTAGGACGGGGGATCGGGGCCAGTAATAACGCATTAGCAAGTGGAGTACAGCAATCTGCTGGCCAGTTTTTATCGTGGTTTTCGAGCAATTCCGTTGCAACGCGAACGGCATTCGGTCCCAGCTCGATAAAAGACTGCATGCAACTGGGTAGATCAATATTGTTATGGCTCGCGAGAATGGCAAGATCAATCACTTGGTTATCGACCAATGCCCCCAAACGCGATTCCGATTGAATGTGTGGGCGAAAAGTAACAAGACGCATAATAAATTCCTTTTTCGAGTGAATACTAGTGTGAATATTCTTTTTGTTAGGGCTGTTTAAACTAGCGGTTTGGCATCGCTTGATGCCCATCGTTTTCTGCTAGTGCTTCCTCTCGATACAAACCCAGAGCTTCAATGGTGGGCAAATCGCTGAAGCAAAACAGGCACGCATCTTCCGTATCAGAGGCGTTCACGTGTTCATGAAATGCCCAAGAAGGCACGCAGAAAATGTCTCTCTCCTTCCAATCAAAACGTTTGCCGTTAATGATGGAATGACCTTTTCCTTTTGCAACATGGTAGATAAAGCTGCCTGTGTGGCGGTGCGCTTTGCCCTTAAAACCGGGTCGTAACATTTGCATGCTCGCGCCCATGGTTTTCATCACATGCCCCCCTGTAACGGGGTTGGTGTAATGCATCAAGATATCGTCGTAGGGGTTACCATCGGACACTGCCGCCATCTTCGTTAGCGCGTCGTAGGTGGGTTCCCATTGGTATTTAAATAATGGGGAATAGGGCTTATCCCAATACACATTTTGAGGACGTAACGCTCGCCCAGCCCAAAGCCCGATGGAATTATCGACGGGCTGAGTAATTGCCTGATTTAAGTCTGGGTGAACCTCGTAAAAACCCGCTTCGAACGCGTTAACCAAAGGAATGTCGAGCCCATCTTGCCAAATACACGGCGTACCACCTTCTTCAACCCCGTGTTCGTGCCATGTTCCGTTGGGGGTGAGTACAAAGTCGTTAGCGCCGAGAGGCATTTTTTGCCCGTCTACAATGGTGTAAGCGCCACTGCCTTCCATAATAAACCTGAGAGCAGAAGAAGAATGCGCATGCGCACTGGCTGCCTCGCCGGGGAACATCACTTGTAACCCTGAATACAACCACCCCACCGCGGCAGCAACGTCTTGACGACCAGGGTTATTCAGGTAAACAACGCGCCTCCCTGCTTGCTCAGGTGTCACCAATTCTGCCGACTTAAGCACTTTACTGCGAAGATCTTCGTAACGCCACAACACAGGTTCAGACTCCGATTTTGGCTCCCAAGGTTCTATTTTGTTCGCCACCGTCCAAAGTGCGCCCGTATTAAGCGTTTTAAGATCTTTGTAGTAAGAAACCAATTCAGGGGTATCGGCCACATTGGCTCGACCGATCACGTCTTCAATATAATCATCGTAATTTTCGGTAGACATGGTGTTTCTCCTTTAAAGGGATAACGTTTTCGCGTTAAGTAACGTTTATTTGTTGGATCGTTCCGTTTCAAGCACTCCGCGATCTTTAGGTAAAGCCGCTATGTAGGGGCGAGGCAGTGGCAAAGGCCAATCCATACGGTTGCACTCTTCTATTAACCAATTTGGGTTGAGCATGAAAGGACGCGCTAACGCACACAAATCGGCCCGCCCCGCTGCGATAATGCTATTTACTTGGTCCGCGTCTGTAATGTTGCCGACCGCGATGGTGGGTACGTCGCCTTCATTGCGGATACGATCCGACATTGGGGTTTGATACATGCGCCCGTACACGGGCTTTTGTTCCGGTGTCACTTCACCAGTCGAGACGACGATCATGTCGGCACCGGCTTGTTTAAAGAGACGGGATATTTCTATCGCTTCATCGACTGTGGTGCCATTTTCCACCCAATCGGTTGCAGAGATACGAACGGAAATCGGTTTGTCTTCTGGCCATGCTTCGCGAACGGCAGCAAACACTTCAATAGGGAACCGGACTCGGTTCGCCAATGACCCTCCGTATCGATCCTCACGCTGATTGGTTATGGGCGAAATAAAGCTCGACAGCAGGTACCCTTGGCTTGCTTGAAGCTCTAACCAATCAAACCCAGCTTCATCGGCTCTTTTGGTGGCGTCCACAAAGTCTTGAATCATGTTAACCATGTCTTCGCCTGTCATTTCTCTCGGCACGGGGCTAACGTTGGGTAAGTAAGGAATAGGAGAAGCAGACACCGTCATCCAGTTACCTTCTTTTAGCGGGTGATCCGGTTTTTCCCAGCCGAGTTGAGTGGAACCGCGACGCCCTGCATGCCCTAATTGAATCCCAATGCGTGCCGAGCTGTTTTCGTGAACGTAGGCGGTAATGTCTGCCCACTTGCGCTGTTGTTCTTCATTCCAAATCCCAGTACAGCCCTCTGTAACGCGTCCATTTTTCGACACCGACACCATCTCGGTCATAACAAGCCCTGCACCACCTAGAGCACGAGCCCCCAAATGCACCGTATGCATATCTGATGGCATACCATTGTTGGCGCTGTATAAAAGCGTTGGTGACACAACCACTCTGTTCGCTAATGTAACGCCTCGCACCTTATAGGGAGAAAGCAACGGCACGGCGCTTCCATTGCTAGACACCTCACTTTGAGCCTGTTGCAACCATTTTTCGTAGCGATTAATCCACGCAGGATCACGTAGACGGAGGTTTTCATGAGAGATCCGCTGTGAACGCGTCAGCAAAGAATACGCAAACTGCTGTGGCTCCATGTCTTCATAGCGTTCTACGTTTTCAAACCACTCCGTCGAGTTCCTCGCCGCGTTTTGGATCTTCATGACTTCTACGTTGCGGATTTTTTTGTAGTACTCCAAGCCCGATTTAATGTTCGATTGAGACTGCCTTAAACATTGAGTCAGCTCTATGGCATCTTCTAAGGCTAACTTGGTGCCAGAACCAATCGAGAAATGCGCGGTGTGCGCGGCATCGCCCATAAGAACCAGTGGTACGGTTTTCTGGGAATTTTCATCCGGTTTAATCCAATGCACCCAGTTCTCGCAAATCACCCGAGGGAATTGAATCCAAATGGCAGAACCGCGCAAATGGGAAGCATTGGATATCAGTTTGTGACCATCCAGCCATGGGGAAAACAACTGTTCACAAAATTCGATGCCTTCTTCTTGGCTCATCTTATCAATGCCGGCTTTGTGAAACGTTTCGTCGGTGGTTTCGACAATGAACGTCGACCGGCCTTCTTCAAACTGATAAGCATGAACTTGAAACCAACCGTACTTGGTGGGCATAAACAAAAAGGTAAACGCATCGAAGATCTTTTCGGTTCCTAGCCATACAAAGCGGCACTTTCTTACGTCGATGTCTGGCTTAAATTCCGATTCGTATTTAGTTCGAATCGCACTGTTAATGCCATCGGAAGCGATAACCAGATCCGCGTCGTATTCACGAGCGATGTCTTTTTCATTCTCTACATTGGTTTCAAAAACCAACTCGACCCCGACTTCTTCACAACGAGCTTGCAGAATATTGAGTAATCTTTTCCGCCCAATACCAATAAATCCATGCCCAGAACTGCGAATGGCTTCGCCTTTAAAATGGATATCAATATCGCCCCACTTGCTGAATTCAGATTCAATGGTTTTTGCAGAAACTAAATCGGCTTTTTGTAAGTTCTCTAGCGTCGCATCGGAAAACACGACGCCCCAGCCAAAGGTATCGTAGGGACGGTTCCGCTCTATCACTACAATCCGATTTTCGGGGTTTTCTAGCTTCATTAATAAGCCGAAATACAGCCCAGCGGGTCCCCCGCCAATGCAAACAATATTCATAGGGTGCTCCTTTGTTTTTGCGTCCCTTCATTGGAGGAAGAGAGTTCGTTAGTCGTAGTAGGCTCTTGAGTAGAAATCGCTTGAGGAGAAGGCGATTCAGAAGACCGCTCTTGGGCAGAAGCATTTAGAAAGTATTGAATAGCCACATTCAGCTCTTCAGGAATAGGAATCGAGCAGTGCGTTTCTAAAGAGGTCGTCACTAAGGTTTGTTGAACCTTCATTCTCGGATCGCCGTTCTGCCCGATACAGCGGTATTCAAGGGTGAACGATTTCGTTCCGAGGCGTACCACTTCGAGCTCTAGGTAAACGTCGTCTCCCATCTGGCTCACTGCGGTAAAATCTGCCTCTAAGTGGACAATAGGCATTCCGAATTTGGCGCGCCCAATGTAGCCAGCAAAACCACCTTCGAGTATGGAATCAACCCAGGCTTCTAGCAGGTCATTGAACATGACAAAGTACTGCGGATAGAACACGATACCTGCCGGATCGCAGTCCGAAAATCGTATTTTATAAGGTAAAGAAAACGAACGTTTCATTGTTCCTCCTAATTAATCTAATGAGTATTGGGCTTTAAGGGCGCTCAGTTTTGCGCCATGTTCATCGGCTAGTGCCGCTTCCCTGAGCTCTCTCAAAAGGTCAGGTGTTATTTGCTTCGGGTACTGCCGAGTAACAGACATAACCTGTCGGTAGTTATTCATCCCGCGCTTGTGGGTGTCTCCGTAACCCTTCACCAATCGCTGGCACAGCGCGATTTCTTGGGCTATCGCTGGGTTGGTTAATGCGGTGTGCTTGATACGTTCAATCCAGTCCAAAATGGCGGCTCGTTCGTTCTTGTAACGCAGAGTGATTCGGCGATATTTCTTCCAATTAGCCAGTAAAAACAGCAATAAAAAACCTGATAAAGAACTTGTTCTCACCACTCGCCCCTCTTGGGTCAGCTTTTTGACCAAGCCAGATAGTGCCTTCGAATGCTTTAACCAACGCCCTAAGGAAGCGGGCAGTGAATCGCATATTTCATCCAATCCGGGGTGCATGAACTCTTCGATTTGCAGCAGCTGAGTTTGGGCTGCCTCCACTTCTTCTCTTACCCGTTGAAAACGCGATGCACGCACTTTTAAATCCGCCACTCTCATTACGTCTTCATAGCTAAGCCAAAGCGCCAAATGTCTCGCCACAACCTCTAAAAGCTGTGGGTGCTCAGTCAGTGACATCTCATTCAATAGGTCGACGTATTCTTGCGCGTAGTGCAGATCTTGATAATCCAGTAAACGTTCAATGCCATTACTGATCGTCTCTTGGCACTCTTTCGGAAAGTCGTGGCTTAAGGGATGAAGTGAAAGACGTTGGAACGTTGGCTCGGGTTGAGACCTTTCGGTCGATCCATTCGATGTTAAAAGACAAGCCGCATTAAACGCATTCAGGCTTTCTTTTACGCCAATGCCGCCTTGTTTGATGGTGTGCTCAAACGCTTCTCTGGAAAAAGGCAACACACCTGATTCGCTCAACGCCCCAAACAACACAGAGCTGATCACGCTTTTGTTTTCTGCAGCCACTTTCGCCATATCGAATTTTATTAGGCGTTTAGAGGACTTTTCTGCGTGCGCAATCAAAGAGTGGCTGTCGACACGCCCATCGCCCATATCGGAACGCTCTTGATAGGAATACACACGATGTGTTGAAGAAATCAGCACTGTTTGTGACGCCGTGACTAAACCTCGCTGTATCGCACGCCCTGCTTCCATTAACTCCGACGTAAGTACGATGTCGACGTCTTCGGGAATGGGCATTAAAGCCAGTACAGGGACAGCGTTATGCTTTTCCGCAATGTCTCTAGAAAACAGCTCCACGTAGTAAATGGTTGAACCGGTTCGTTGGGCTACCCCAGGGACGGATGTCGTTTGGGCATAAAACCCATTCGCTTCGGCTAAATGTACGATCCAGTCGGCTAATACGCCTCCCCCTTCTCCGCCCATGGCAAGAATGGCAATTTTAATGGGTTTGTTCAGATTCATGTCTCCTCCTTACCCTTCTGCACGGCTAATTTGGCGCTCATAGATATCTTGAAGCCAGTGAATGATTTTGCTTTGAAAGCGCTGCCACAACGCTTCCAGTTTTTTAGGGTGCGTTATGATGCGTGCGCGATAAAATGACGGGCAAAGCACTGCAGCGTGGGAAACCTCGCCACATAAGCCGCACCCGACACAGCTGTTTAACACCGTGGCGACCGGGTCTTGCCTTAATGGGTCTGGGTTCGTTTTTATGGAAAGCGATGGGCAGCCGGAAAGGCGAATGCACGAGTGATCACCGGTGCAAGTATCCGAGTCAATCCCAAAGCGTTCGCGTGCATTTCTGACGCCATTGGCAATGTCTTTTCGAACTTGTCGCTTCACCCTTCTCTGCTTATTGAGCATGCACTCACTTTGGGCAACGATGACTTTGGGGCCTCCCTCTTTTGTTGTGAGCGCTTCGCGGAGGGTTTTCATCATGTTTTTTAGGTCATAAGTTCGCTCAACGGTTTTTATCCATTTCACGCCGACGCCTTTCGCCGCCTTCTCAATATCGTGCCCTGTACTTCGACTTTCGTTTTTGGCGACCGACGACAAAATGTCTTGCCCACCGGTTGCCGCCGTATATCGGTTGTCGACCACCAGCGTTACATGATCGCTTTTGTTAAACACGGCATTCGCGATACCGCTGGTTAATCCGTTGTGCCAAAAGCCACCATCCCCCATCACGGCTATCGCGCGCTTTTGCGATTCGGTGTGAAAAGCGGAAACGCCGGCACCGCCCAATCCATAACCCATCGTGGTATTACCAAGATTGAAAGGCGGTAAAATGGAAAATAAATGGCAGCCAATGTCGGCGCTCACGTGATGAGTTCCGATATCTTTTTCCAGCATTTTTAATGCCGTAAATACTGGACGTTCTGGGCACCCCGTACAAAAGCCAGGGGGACGAGGGTTAATCAGAGTGTTTAGCGGCTCTGGCTCGACTTCCTTTACTGGGCTTGGCTCACTAATTTCGACGACCGAGATATTGGAGCCGATGGATTTGCAATCGGTATTGTGTGAAATATCATACTGACCCAAAAACTGCGATATGCCTTTGATCAGCGTTTTGGCGTTGTACTCACCGGCTAAGGGCAACACGTCTTTACCGTGCAGTTCTGTGGTGATTTCTTTTTGCTTAAAAATGCTGGCAATATTCTGTTCAATGAAATTGGGTTGTCCCTGCTCGATAACCAGAACCGCATCCTTACTTTTGCAGAAGGATTCGAGCTCATCGTCCACCAGCGGATAGGTTACATTCAGCACGTATAAAGGGATGTCGGACTCACCATAAATATCGCTCACACCCAGTTTTTCGAGGGCTCGAATCACATTGTTGTAGCAACCGCCTTGGAGAATAATGCCGATGTTTTTTTCTTTGCCGAAAAAGAACTCGTTGAGATGGTTTTGCTGAATGTACTCCACAGCCGCGGGCCAACGCTTCGTGATCTTTTCTTCTTCGTGCAAAAAGCTCGCTGGAGGTAAGACAATTCTGTCGATGTCTCGATAGGGGTTTTCGATGGCGTCTTTAGGTGTGTATTTCGCACGAACGTTATCGGACGTTTCAAACTGACCGTGTAAGTGACAAGAACGAATGCCAATTTGCAGCATAACAGGAGTATTACTGGCTTCGGAAAGCTCGAATCCCGTTTTTACAGCATTCACAATAGCGGGAATATTGGGACGCGGATCCAACAACCAGATTTGCGATTTCATGGCAAAAGCGTGGCTTCGTTCCTGCATGATGGAAGACCCTTCGCCGTAGTCTTCCCCCACTATGATCAACGCCCCACCTTTGACACCACCCGAAGCCAAGTTGGCAAGTGCATCACTGGCAACGTTAGTACCCACTGTCGACTTAAACGTGATGGCACCGCGAAGGGGGTAATTAACCGACGCCGATAACGTTGCCGCAGCGGTGGCTTCACTTGCGCTGTTTTCAAATCTCACATCGTATTCCGACAGCACTTCTTGTGCATCGGCTAACACATCCAGTAAATGCGATATGGGCGAACCCTGATAACCCGCTACGTAATTCACACCCGATTCCAAAAGCGCTTTCGTCACGGCGAGTATCCCTTCGCCGCTAAACACTTCCCCTTCACCTAAACGAAGTTTGCTCATTTCGTTTACAAAAGATCGTTCAGCCATGTCTTCCTCTCACTTCCTTGTTGACTGCATTTTTCAACAGCGTTTTCTGCGTTGTGTGCGGTGCGATTGCAGCGTCATTACCGCAATATTGGCGACAGCACTTTCTGCGCGCGTTGCTGTATTTCTGCTTGCTGTGTCTTATTAGTACAAAGCACCAGAGGCTCAACATCAATCGATAAGAAGGGGTGAAAATCGCTTTCTCGCGAGTAGTGGATAGAGGGTGCAGAGACCGGATAACTTCTTCGTGTATAAGAAGAAATTAAGTTTGGATGTGCAGGCAAAATCGCGCTGTAAACGAAAAAATCACACCCTAACGAAACGATAGAAGCGTGATTTGATTGAGGGGAAAATCTCTATTTATCGAAGCAAGAAATCAAGACAAAGAAAAAATCAAGACGAAGAAAAAAAGCGTTTCTTGAGCAGTTGCCGTGCGACCAAATAGCCCGACGTGGCACCTAAGCCGGGGCCGGGGTGGGTGCTCGCACCAATATGCAGTACATTTTTCACCGATGTTTGGTGGCATTTTGCCGAGCCAGTAGGGGCAAACGGTCGCAACCAGAAAAACTGATCAGGGCTGCACACACCGGAATAAGGATCACCCCCCACTAAGTTGCAGTTTAACGATTCCAAATCCGCAGGGCTGTAGGATTTACGCCCCACAATCAATGACGAGAATCCCGGCATCACGTTTTCTAGTCGATCTTGTACACGCTGTGCAACCGCTTCACGAACCGCTTCTGTCCATTGCCCATCTTCGGGTATTGAAATTTGATCGAGTTCATCTCCTTTCAACTTAGACGGCAGTTCTTGCATCTGAACCCACAAGATCCAGCCTCCTTCCGGCGCTCGGCTTGGATCGACGGCTGTCGGCTGCCCAATTCCCAGTGTCGGTTTTGCCGGAATGATTCCATTGTTGGCTTGTGTGACTGACAAACACACTTGCTCCATGCTTTCGGTTAAATGGACAAGAGGCACGTTCAACAGTTCTGGCTCAGTCCATGGGGGCGGCGCACTAAGTGCAAAATGCACCTGCATGCCTCCGCGACCGAATTGATAGCCTTTTGCTCGCCTTCTCACCTCTAAAGGAGCCTGTTTTTTGTTCTTCAAAAATCGTCCGTAAAGCTGATCAGGAGCAACGTTGCACACCACATGCTCCTTCGCGGAATAGAGGGTCTGGTTTGCCACTACGCCCTTAGCTACCTCGGAGTCACCTTTAGCTGAAAACGCATTCTTCTTCGTTTGGGTGACCATTTCGTCCACGTTTGCATCATGGATAATGGTTCCACCATACTCTTCGATAACCTGTGTTAAAGCGCGAACGAGGTTATTACTGCCCCCTTTCACTACCGGCATTCCACCTGCGACGACCGCTGCGAACGTGAGCTTTCCAATCAGAGCCGAACTGGCTTCATCTGGTCCTAAACCCGTATGAAGAACCCAAGGCGCGATCAGCGCTCGGGTCTTGTCATGCTGAAATGTTCTAAGCGACCAGCGACGACAGCTTTCAAGGGAGTCCGACATAAAAGAAAGTAACCCGTTCGTTCCGCGCTTTCGCCATTCGCTAACAATCAAACGAATGAGGTTCCAACTGAACGGTTGGTTATTGAGTAAACCAAAGGTAAGAGAGGCATCCTTCCCAAACAGCGTTTCTGCGCTTGTCCCGAACGCGCTGCCATCTCCCGGACAACAAGCCTCTAACCTTTTCACCGTGTCTTCAATATCACTTTTAAGTGCCAAACCAGTGCCATCAGGAAAAACAATACCGGTTGAGTAGTCATTTTGAACAAACTCCACGCCTTTTCTATCGAGTGCCTCTTTAAGCTCACCGTATCCAGCCCCTCCAACAAATAAGGGATACCACATCGACATAATGTCGTGATGATAACCAGGAAAGAGTTCTTCAGTGCGAATACACCCTCCAGACACCGAGTTGCGCTCTAAGATCAACACGGATTTGCCGTTCATTGCGAGGATCGCGGCACACACTAAGGTGTTTATGCCGCTGCCAATAAAAATCACATCTGCATCAATACTGCTTTTTTTCATGCTACTGCCTCTTTGCCTAATCCTTTTTTTCAATGAACAGCTATACTCGTTCGCCGAATCGTTAAACCTTGCTTAACCGCCGACCAAGGCAAGAACACGGAGCGGGCTGCCCGACCCACCTTCTATTTTCAGTGGTGCAGCGACAATCAAAGCACCAGTGGCAGGGAGCTGGTCCAAATTTTTGAGGCACTGCAGCCCGTATTTATTGGCGCCATGCATTAGGGTGTGGCAAGGCAGTGGCGTCGGCCACATAAAGGATTGTCCTGCGTCAGTATTAATGGTTTCGACGCCAAAGCCCAGCACATTTCTTTCGTTGATCATCCACTCCACCGCATCTTGAGTCGGTCCTGGTGTGTGTGTGCCGTCTTCCTTCATGTTTAAGAAAGCAGTAGGGTCGTTCACTCGTTTCGACCAATCGGTTCGAAACAAAACCCACGCACCCTCTGGAATGGTGCCATGCTGGCTTTCCCACGATTCAAGAAAATCTACCGTAAGTAACCAATCGGGGTCGTCAGCGACCTCTTGACTGGCATCCACCACTACAGCAGGGGCGACAAAGTTATGAACGGGAATGGTATCGACCGAGTTTTTGGGGTGGTCTTTTCCGCTGATCCAGTGAACAGGGGCATCGAAGTGGGTGCCTGTATGTTCCCCACAACGAAAGTTATTCCAGTACCAGCCTGGGCCATTTTCATCGTATTGGGAAATCGTTTCTTTTTTAAATCCCCAAACCTGACCAAATTCTTCCGGTAACTGAAGGGCTGGGAATTCTTCATTCAATGTTTGGGTAAGGTCGATAACCTTAACTCCACCATTGCCCAAACTTTCTGATAGTGCATTTAGAATTGCGTCCGACATAGCTCTTTCCTTGTAATAGCAACCATGGGTTATGGTTATAGGATTTGAAAATGGCTTCTATCCGGATCAAGAAAACTGTATCCAATCGATGCACTAAACTATTCAAACTGAATACAAAAGAAAGGGAGATAAAAATAATAGGATGACGACAAGTAATATGAATAACTGCGCAGGTTCGCTTCTTGATGGGTATTAAATTACGGATTTATATAGCATTTCAAAACACCTTTTTGAGTTGCTTGTCAATTGATTTAGATTTGCGCTATGCTATTCATTCTCTCCTTTCGCACCAATATCACATCAAGTTGCACAGAACTCGCATTAATAGAAATCACCAATTGATTTTATAGAAGAAACCTATTTCCAATCATAAATGTAAAGACCCTATACTGCTTGTTGGCAGAAAAGAGCTTTGAATCTTGTATATAAAGGAAGCAAATATGCAGGTCGTCAAAAGCTTACTTATCGTCTCAATTGGGGTTGCGTCTAGTGCACATAGTACAACAATGACACGTGACAACGGCGCACCAGTTGGCGATAACCAAAACTCGATTACCGCGGGTCCTACAGGTAGTGTCTTACTTCAGGATGTGCATTTAATTCAGAAACTTCAACGGTTTGCTCGTGAGCGCATACCAGAAAGAGTCGTCCACGCCCGAGGGACAGGTGTGCATGGTGAGTTCGTGTCTAGTGGGGACTATACCGATCTCACTTTGGCTGCACCGTTCGCCCAAAAAGGGAAGAAAACGCCTGTTTTTGTGCGTTTCTCTACCGTTGTTCACTCAAAGGGTTCACCGGAAACATTAAGAGATCCTCGCGGATTCGCGACCAAGTTCTATACGGATCAAGGTAACTGGGATCTGGTTGGGAATAACCTTCCTGTGTTCTTTATTCGTGACGCCATTAAATTCCCGGATATGGTGCACTCTTTGAAACCATCACCTGTATCTAATGTGCAGGATCCGAATCGCTTTTTTGACTTTTTCAGCCATGAGCCAGGGTCTACCCATATGTTGTCTTGGGTTTATTCCAATATGGGTGTACCAGCAAGCTATCGAAAAATGGACGGTTTTGGCGTTCACGCATTTAAGTGGATCAATGCTGAAGGCGACGTTAATTACGTGAAATTCCAGTGGAAAAGCCAGCAAGGTACGCAGGGATTACGCCCGAAAGAAGTGGTTGAAATGCAAGGTAAAGATTTCAATCATTTAACCAATGATCTGTACAGTGAGATCAATAAGGGCAATTTCCCTAAGTGGGATTTGTACGTAAAAGTTCTAACGCCAGAAGCTTTGATGAAGCTGGATTACAACGGTTTGGATGCCACCAAAATGTGGCTCGATGTCGAAGATAAAAAAGTCGGCACCATGACGCTAAACCGAGTACCCGATAACTTCTTCCAAGAGACAGAACAGTCGGCGTTTGCGCCTTCTAACCTCATTCCTGGAATAGAACCTTCAGAAGATCGCTTATTGCAAGGTCGAGTTTTTTCGTATGCCGATACTCAGCTTTATCGCCTTGGAGCGAACCACTCGCAGTTTCATATAAACCGTGCCCGTGTAGATGTGCTTAACCACAATCAAGAAGGGGCATCGAACAACGGCAACACTAAGTCGGACATTAACTATCAGCCAAGTCGACAGTTAGCGCTGGCAGAAGATACTCAGTTCCGAGCCGTACAAACAGAGTTACAAGGGACGGTGCAACAAAAGGCCATCAGTAACCCACGTAACTTCTTCCAAGCTGGTGTGTTTTACCGAAACCTAACACCTCAGGAGCAAGAAGATTTGGTGACGAATCTAGCCGGCGACCTTGGTCGAGTGAGCGACGAGAAAACCAAACATATCATGCTCAGCCACTTCTATCGAGCAGATGAAAACTTCGGCATGGCGATCACCAGTGCTGTTAATGGTGACATCAACAAGGTGAAAAAGATCGCAAGCATGTAGCTGATTTGAAAATGAAATAAGTCCATCTAAGCCCCGTGCGCCACTTCCCCTGCTCTTTTCTGCCAATTAGAGTGGTGGCGTACGGGCACCTTAAACTTGGCTTGTTACAAAAAATTAAAAGTTACTAAGAACAGAAAGTCACTGAGATTAGGAGGTTGCTATGAAATCCCTACTTGTTCGAATCTTGCTTGTTAGTGCTATCTGGCTGCCATCACTTAGCTTTGCAACTCAAGCATCCCAACCCGATTCGCTGGAGAGTCAGCAAAAGTCGTTAATTCAATATTTCTTTGCCGCAGCTCGAACAGGAGAAGAAGAGGTCGTACGCACCTTTGTGAAATCAGGCTTCCCCATTAACCAAATCAACGCTCAAAGCTATACCGCACTTATGGTCGCCGCCTACCACGGGCAATCTGAAATCGTAAAAACATTGCTCCACTTCGGCGCAGATACTTGCATCCAAGACAAGCGCGGTAATACCGCTATCATGGGGGCTTTGATTAAGGGAGAGTTTTCTATCGCCACAACCTTGTATGGCTATGATTGCGACCCTACCTTAAGAAACAAAGCAGGCATGACACTAGAAGAGTTTGCAGAGTTTTGGGGGCAAAAAGACTTGTTAGTAAAGTAAGAAGCAGGTTGCGTGTTGCAGTTTGGAAGTAAAAGGTAGGTCTTGAGGGAAAAGGCTAGCTCGTCAGCGAACAAACCAGCCTTTAACCTCGCATGTGAACCATTGGGTTACCTAGAATTAGAGCTAGAAGCAAATATGCATTGCTGCTGATTGGCCAATTTCGCTTGATACATGGCGTTATCGGCAGCCTTTTTCACTTGCTCTAAATCCTGCCCATTTTCCGGCGCAATGGCTGCACCAATACTGACACCAACGTTATAATAATGACCATCGTACATGATTGGCTCACTCATCAACGTTTGGATTTTACTGGTTATTGTTTCTATATCTTCTTTTTCACGAACCTGCTCCAGCACCACAATAAACTCATCACCACCCACTCGGCTCGCAAACCCTTCATGTTTCACGACGGTTTTTAGCCGCTCTGCCGTCACTTTCAAGCAGTGATCTCCAGCATCGTGTCCATAGGTATCATTCACTTCTTTAAACTTATTTAAATCCAAAAACAGGAGACCAACGTGATACTGAGTATTTTTATTCCGCTTGAGAGCCTGATAAAAAAGATCTCGCATTAATTTAAACGTTGGTAGCTGAGTGAGGTCGTCGTGATTCGCTTGCCACTGAATGTAGTCTCTTTGAAGCTGCAGCTCGTGCATTAAACGTCGAGTGGCATCCCGATATTTATACAGCGAATAGCTGGTGATACTGAAAAACATCATCATGCAAATCACGTATCCAGCCCAATGTGCTGGGCTGTGAATCAGGTCGGCTACCAGTATTTTGGGCGTTAGGTAGTCCATGATAAAGGCAATTCCCACCAACACCGTAAAAATGGACACCGCCGCAATATAGCGATTTGTCCACGTTTGGCTAAAACACATTGAGACAACAAAGATAGACAAGGGAAAGAGTAGAATACTGCCAGCCATAGGCCCTATCGATATAAACCCTAAAGCAAAATTAATGAATAGGATCACCACTATAAAAATGGCTTTCTTATGCGTTCTGATTTTTTTGCGGCGAAACGTTATGAGTAATAGGCAACAAACCAAAAAAAAGTTGATGGCTAAAGTCAGGTTAAGCCCATAATTCCATGTACGTATCGCAAGAGCAGATAACCCAACGATACTGTACAAACTGCCTAACACGAGAATGAGATTAATCAGCTTCCTTCTCACCGACGCTTCTAAATGAGCGACTTTATTGTTCTTCAGGTACATCTTGATTCCCCACCAGATAAAGCAAAAAGCTTCTATAGTCTTAAGCAAAGTGTGGGTAATTTGGAATGGAGAACAGATTCAAAGCTGATATATTTTTCATAATTTCTCATTTATTAAGCAAATTAGAGACCTTGCATGAATTTTGTGTTGCAGCTTTAGCTCAATGTAGCCCCTATCAGTCATGCCCAACAGGTGGCAAAAAGCGCTTTGAAAGCTCCAATTCTTGTTGTTCCATACGCTCCTGAGCCATTGTCATATGCTCGACCATGATGTCTCTTGCTAACTCCGAATCCCCTCGCCTAAGTGCATCAATTAGCTTTAATTGATAGGCGGTACCTTTAGCCCACAGTTCTCTATTGGGTGGGTTATACAACTCGCGGGACACCGTCATATCCGTTAGCATTCTGCTCATAAACCGAATCATAAACCCAAGCATTGAGTTGTCCGCTAATTCCGCTAATACGATGTGAAATTGCAGCGAGTCGACATGATGATCTCGCTCTTCTTCTAAGTTCTTAGCAGGTTCGGCGTATTTATTGATGATACTTTCTAACCGCTGTAAATCGGCTTCTTCCAGCTTCCCCGCTAAGGAAGCGGCGAGTTCCGGTTCCAGTGTACGGCGCAATTGGTAAATGTCCGATACGGAAAGGTTTTGAAAGTAGAAGTAGTTACTCAATAGGTTACTGGCCAATGGCTCTGAAACCGCGTTAACGAATGCCCCACCTTTAGGGCCGGTACGAGTGCGTATAAGCCCCTGAACTTCCAAGATGCGCATGGTTTCTCGGATCGTACCCTTTGACATTTTAAACATATCGATCAAGACATGCTCCTGAGGCAAAGGGTCACCCGGTTGAAGCCCGTGTTCCACAATCCACTGTTTTATTGCTTCAGCAGCACGATACGGACGCCTCAATTTGGCGGTGTTTTCTTGGTTCAGACTGTTACTGGTGAACGGGGTGGTGGCACGCGACAAACTGATTTCCTTCTAGCTCATTCAATTTCGGAACGCTTTCCATACATTGGATACTGGCGTTTGGGCAGCGGGAAGCAAAAGCACACCCTTTGGGTGGGTTAAGAGGATCCGGCAGTTCGGTTTCTTTGTCTGGCACTTGAATCGCCCTGCCGACCACTGGTGCACTTTCCGCTAGCAACTTAGTGTAAGGGTGTTTGGGTGATTTGAAAATCTGTTCTGCACGACCCAGCTCGACTAATGACCCAAAATACATCACCGCCACGCGATCACTGACCGCTTCAACCACTGCTAAGTCATGGCTAATAAACAGGTATGTCAGATTATTTTTTTCTTTTATGTCGGCTAATAGATTAAGCACTTGTGCCTGCACAGAGACATCCAATGCTGAAACGGGCTCATCTAGCACCAATATTTCTGGCTTAGCGACCAGCGCTCTTGCTATCCCAATTCGTTGAGCCTGACCACCAGAGAATTCGTGAGGGTAACGCTCTAGAAACTCTTCCCTCAGGCTGACTTGCTGAAAGGCATCGAGAATGCGTTTCTCTCGCTCTGATTTGGCGAGCCGGTGAAGCGCCTTAAGTGGGGCTTCCATCGAGGCTTTAATCGTTCTTCTTGGATTAAGGGAACTGACTGGGTCTTGAAAGACGTACTGTATGTGTTGCCCTAATTGCGAACTACCTTGCGAATCTTCTTGCGTGAATTCTAGGTCTCCGCTGCTCGGCTCCAACAAACCCACCAGCATACGCGCCAATGTCGATTTACCGCACCCCGACTCCCCTACAATGCCTAACGTCTCCCCATGCTCAACATTCAACGTTAAGTCATTCAGCGCTTTCACCCCTTTTCTGTTTTGATTAAACCACCCTTTTGATACCCAGTAAGTTTTCGACAATGACTGTATGCTCAAAATAGTACTCATGCTTTCGCCTCCTCTGGGTAATGACAACGTACAAATCGATCTCCTGTACGTTCTTGTGCAGGTGGCTGCTGATGACATGATTCCGTCGCTTTGGTGCAACGCGCAGCAAAGTTACATCCGACAGGTAAATCGCTCGTGAGTGGGGGTAACCCTTCAATGGCGTGTAAATGTGTTTTTCCGCGACCCAATTCAGGAACGCATTGAATGAGCCTACGAGTATATGGGTGCTTTGGTGATGTCAGGACATCGCTCGTTCCACCTTCTTCCACGATTTCGCCTGCGTACATTACCGCTACGCGATCGCATAGCTGCGAGACCACGCCAAAATCATGGGTGATAAACAATATGGCGACACCTCGCTCTCGACGTAATTCATCAAGAAGCGCCAGAATTTGACCTTGCACCGTCACGTCCAGCGCGGTGGTAGGCTCGTCGGCAATGATCAATTGGGGGTCATTAATCAATGCCATGGCGATGGCGATACGTTGGCGCATTCCACCAGACAGTTCGTGCGGGTAGGCATTCATGCGTTCTGCGGCATTGGGGATGTGAACCGCTTCCATCAAGTCGACGGCTTTTTCCCTAGCTTCAGATTTGGGCATTGAGTGATGGACAAGAATCGCCTCAATCAATTGGTCGCCGATTCGGATTAAAGGATGCAACGTGGATAAGGGATCTTGAAAGATATACGCTACTTTGTCGCCTCTAAATTGTCTTAATCGTTGGTAAGGCATACCAATAAGTTCTTCACCGTCCATATGAATCGATCCGCCCGTAATCGCACCTGGAGGAGAAGGAATCAATCCCATAATAGACAGCGCCGTGACCGACTTACCGGAGCCGCTTTCGCCCACAATCCCCAAGCACTCTCCGGCTTTAATGTGGAATGAGACGCCATTGCTGGCTTTGTAAACACGTTGCCCAATGTAAAATCGGGTATGCAGCCTCGCAACAGAAAGCAGTGCGTTTTCCGGATGCTCGTGGGTCGGCTCCATAGCTCTATCTATGTTCACTTTGGTGGCTGCGGCTGGGCGAGATAGGGCTCCGGATTTTAGCCTTGGATCTAGAGCGTCACGGATCCCGTCGCCAAGTAAATTCACACAGATGACAATCAAGAAAATCATAAGCCCTGGCACCACACTGGCATGTGGGTAAGAAATCAACGCATTACGAGCTTCACCCAGCATAGAACCCAAATCCGCTTGCGGAGGCTGAGAGCCTAATCCAAGAAAAGAAAGCCCCGCGGTTTCAAGAATCATCCAGCCAATCGTGGTCGACATGGCCACCACAATAATGGGAATCACATTAGGCAAGACTTCAAATAGAATGATTTTGAGATGAGACATGCCCGCCAATCGCGCCGCATCAATAAATTCTTTATGTGCAATTCCGACTGTAACCCCCCGAATATTTCGAGCAAAAAAGGGAATGTTGACCGCCACAACGGCAACAAGCGCATTCATTAAACCAGGGCCGAGCGCCGCCACAATGGCGAGAGCCAAAAGGATGTAAGGGAACGCCATCAGCATATCAATAGTGCGCATGAATACATTATCCACGCGGCCGCCAAAGTACCCCGCCACAATGCCTATCGTGCTCCCAATAACAGCAGCCCCCACTGAGGCAGAAATCCCCACCAGTAAACTGAGTTGCGTTCCCCACAATAGCCGAGAGAACAAGTCCCGACCTAAATGATCGGTGCCTAAAACATGGTTTGAAGAAAAGACTGGCAAGAATTTGTTGGCAGTATTAATGGCATTCGGGTCTTGCAAACCCAGCCATGGCGTTAAGGCGATGGTCGCTATGAGCAAACTAAAGACAACCAACGCGATCGCGGTTAAAGGGTTCCTAAGCAACAACGAAAAAAACAACTTCATGAACGGATCCTCGGGTCTAACCAGCTTTGCATCATATCCACGGCAATGTTGAACAACACATAACACATAGCGACAAACACCACGCCGCCTTGAACCAGCAAAATGTCTCGTTGCAAAATCCCGTTCACCAGCATTCGACCAATACCCGGCCACTGGAAAACCATTTCGATATAAACCGCACCTGAAATCACAAACCCAGCCTGTATCCCAAGCACAGGAATGATCGATACCATGGCGCTTTTCAGGGCGTGCTTCCAAACCACCGAATGCTCACTCACGCCTTTTGCTCTCGCCGTTCGGATGTAATCCAACCGCAGCACTTCCAACATGGCGGAACGAGCCAAGCGGGCAATGACGCCTGTTGCAACCGAAGCCAAAGCCAATGAAGGCATTACTAAGTGGGCAATGAGATCAGGTAAGTCTCCTCCGCCATAAATGGCGTACATGCCAGAAACGGGGAACCAGCGAAGTTGTATCGCAAACAGAAGAATCATCATCATTCCCAAGAAAAACGAAGGAATGGAGATGCCAAGTAAAACAACCAATGTCGTGAGTCTATCGGTCAATGAAAACTGTCGAGCGGCCGACACCACACCAACCACTACACCAAAAAAGGCGCACAGAACAAAACTGGTTCCTGCAAGAATCAAGGTGGCGTTGAAACGCTCCAGAACCTCGTCTAATACTGGGCGATTAAGAGAGTATGAACGCCCCAAATCGCCTTGAAGCAGGTTCGATACCCAAATAAAGTATTGCTCTATCAGGCTTTTATCGAGCCCCAGTTCTTGGTTCAGTTTTTGGACATTTTCTGGCGTCGCGTACGATCCTAATATCGCCGTGGCAGGATCGCCGGGAATCAAAGACATGATTAAAAACACAATCACCGTGATGCCAAATAAAACAGGCACCGACGCAATCAGCCTTTGCAACAGGTATTGACCCATACCTTTACTCCATTGGTATCTGGGAAATAAGAACCGGAGCGAAAGCTCCGGCTGCTGTCTGCTCAATAATTCTAAGCTTAGTCAATAAAAGTCTTAGCTAATGAAAAGCGTATTACGTGAAACGCACGTTACTTACTCACGTTATTCAAAAGCAGGAAGAAAGAAGGCTGCAGAGCAAAATCATTGACCGCAGAACTGGTAACGGCATTTTGCTTCCAGTTAGCTACGAAGACCCAAGGTGCATCTTCTTGAACAATTTTTTGCATCTCTTTGTATAACTTCGCTCGCTCCGCTAGATCCGTAGATTCACGTGCGGCGTTAAGCAGCTTATCTACTTCTGGGTTGGAGTAGTAACCTGAGTTAAAGCCTCCTTTATCTGGCCAAGCTTGTGTGCGCAGCGCAAGGTAAGGCAGTGTATCGGGATCGTTCGTCATCCACGCCATTTCTGCCATGTCGGCTTTTCCTTCTAGCCCTGGGTTAACTTTGCCAAGGAACGTATTCCATTCGTACGTTTCGATGCTCACATCTAACCCAACAGCTTTGAGATCCGCCTGAATGGCAGTACCCATTGGAATAGGATCCAACATGCCTGAACCGCCTTCCGTGACGTAAAACGTCAGTTTTGCCCCTTCAACACCCGCTTCTTTCAACAGCGCTTTGGCTTTTTCAGGGTTGTAAGGGTACGGCTCTAAAGACTCATTGTATGCCCAAGCAAACGCTGGTGGTGTAGGGCCAGCCGCTACTTCCGCAGTGCCTTCAAGAACGTTTTCGACTAAGGCTTTTTTGTTGATCGCGTAGTTTGCCGCTTGACGCACACGCTTATCTGCAAACGGTCCTTCTTTCGCATTTAGGATTAGGAACCAAACATGTGGTCCCGCTTGCTGCTCAACAGAAAAGCGATCAGAGTTAAATTCAGCTAGCGCATTGGGCGGTACTTCAACCATGATATCTAAGCTACCAGCCAGCATTTCCGCTACGCGAGTGTTGGCATCGGTAATTGGGCGGAAAACGACCGCTTCCAATTTGGCTTTGTCTCCCCAGTAGTCTCCATTGTTCACGACAACCACTTTGGCGTTGGATTCCCATTCAGCAAATTTGAACGCACCCGTACCAGAAGGATGGCGACCAAAGTCCTTTTTGTGCTTTTTCACTGCGTCCGGTGACACGATAAGCCCTGTAGGGTAAGCAAGATTGGACAAGAAGGGAGCATAAGGGGCATTAAGCGTAAACTCGACCGTATTGCTGTTAACCACTTTTACGTTCTCAATGGCAGAGAAGAAAAAGGAAAGAGGGAACGGTCCTGTGTTGTGATATGGGTGGTTTTCATCCAGCATACGGTCAAAATTAAACTTCACCGCCTCTGCATCAAAACGGCTTCCGTCATGAAACTTCACGCCTTCGCGCAGAGTAAAGGTGTAGGTTTTTCCGTCTTCACTGATCGTCCAATCCGTGGCTAGTGCAGGCTCAACTTCCAGCGCGCCATTTTTGTAGCGAACTAAGCCTTCATAGACATTCATCAAAATACGGAAATCGTTCACCGCCGTGACAGCGTGCGGATCTAAGCTTTTAGGCTCTGCAATCTGCCCAACAATCAATACATTTGGCGGGGTTTGCGCGTATGCATTTGGGATCAATACCCCAATTAGCATTACACCTATTGTGAGTAGTCGGTGGAACACGTTCATTGTGCTTTCTCCTTCCTTAGTGTGTTTTTTACTCTTCCTGGCTATTGTTTAAACAGATTTATCATGATAAATATAATGTAGCAAGTATTTATTATGATAAATATAAAATGACTATAACAAATCGCTTACTTTTTAAGCATAGGCAAGAGGACGGCAAATGACTTTTTCGTTGCTGATGAAAGATCCACAAAGCGACGCCATTGGAGGCGTAGCCGCAACAGGAAACCTATGCGTGGGTGGATGGGTGCTTCGCGCGGATCCATTAAGCGGGGTATCCGCTTCACAAGGCTCCGATCCCAGCACACTATGGGGCAACGATGTGCTCTCTTTGATGAAAGACGGGCTTTTGCCTCAATTAGCACTCGAAAAAGTCGTCATGTGCGATAAGGGAAAAGAGTACCGTCAGCTCTCAGCACTGAACATTCACGGGCAAAGTGCGGTATACACTGGCGCCAAAAACACTCGATACAGGGGGAGTATTCAGTTCGATCACGGCGTCGCGGCAGGAAACTTATTAACGAGCGAGGAAGTGTTGTCCCGAATGGCTGCATTCGCTCAAACATCGACTTTGCCTTTTGCCCAACGGTTGATTCAAGCGTTGGCGTTGGGTGAACTCGCAGGTGGGGATATTCGAGGGCTCCAATCTGCCGCTCTTTTGATTGTTTCCCCCTCTAATCCGCCCCTATCACTTCGCATTGATGACAGTGCTGATCCCGTCAAAGCGCTGCAGAACCTGTATGACAAAACTTGTGATCAGCAATATCAGCGCTGGCTTACATCCGTCCCCACCCACCACAAACCTGAGAATCATTCATGAAGAATTACGGTGCAATAGCTCAAGACTGGTTAAGCCAGCTTGCCCAGTTTTCAGAAACACAAGAAGGCGTAACACGCAGACCATTCACGGTCGAGCATAGAAAAACTCTCGATCAGCTGACGATATGGATGGAGCAAGCCGGGCTTGAAGTCAGGCTCGATAACGCTGGCACCTTGATTGGACGCTATAACAGCCCAGTTTCTTCCAAGACGTTACTTTTTGGCTCTCACCAAGATTCCATCCGTAAAGGTGGTAAATACGATGGCATCATGGGTATCGTACTGCCTATCATCGCCTTAAAAGACATAATCGACCAAGGCGTTGAGCTGCCCTTTTCGGTCGAAATTTTGGCGTTTGCTGATGAAGAAGGTGTGCGCTTCCCAACCGCTTTGATAGGACCAAGAGCGCTGGCTGGTACTCTGGATACATCCGTTATGAAATTAAAAGATGCGGATGGTATCAGCATTCAAGAAGCCATGGCTCAGTTTGGGTTATCAAGCGATGATTTGGGCTCGCTTATCCGAAACCCGCAAGAACTGCTGGGTTATCTGGAAGTCCATATAGAACAAGGACCAATTTTAGAAGCGAATGATTTGGCACTCGGTGTGGTGAGTGCCATTTGTGGGATAGAGCGACACGAAGTCCAATTTGTTGGTGAATCGGCACACGCAGGAACTTGCCCAATGGAACTCAGAAAAGATGCATTGAGCGCCGCCGCCCTACTAATAGCCGAGGTAGAAGCATATGCGCGCTCAACCCCAGAACTGAAAGCCACCGTTGGCAGGCTCAATGTTGAACCGAATGTTGTAAACGCCATCCCCAGCCACGCAGCGTTCAGTATCGAGATTCGCTCGCCTAATGACAACGTTCGCTTAGCCGCAGGAGCTCATTTTCATCAATATGCGGAGAAGCTAGCAGAAGAAAGAGGGCTGGACGCCAGTGCCTCCAAAACTTACGAGCAAATTGCCCAGCCATGTTCACCAGTACTTCAATCTAAATTGCAAAGTGCCCTAAGCAACGTAGGGCAGCCTGATTTCGTCTTGCCTTCAGGGGCAACCCACGACGCCTCAGCCATGGCAGATCTCACCCCAATGGGTATGCTGTTTGTCCGGAGTGAAAATGGGTTAAGCCACAACCCCGCTGAATTTACCACCAGCGAAGACATGAACCTGGCCATTGAAGCGCTCATTGAGCTTCTGACCAACTGGAAAAACTAAAACCTTTATACCAGATGACAGGCTAAGAGGTTTAACTAGCCAAGAATGGGGAGCCAGTTTTTAAAGCTCCCGTTTCTGTACAAAAAATTTATGAACTGTCCATTTTTGATAAACAAAATAACAACTTGATAATTACATTTGGAGCTCAAAAATAAGATATTTTACAATCTGAATTTTATAATTGAATTGTCATCATAGAAGCTCTAAAGCCCCATTGCTGGGGGTATTTTATAAAATTAACATCCTTGCCCCGTCATTTATTAACTAGCCCAGCAAGGATCTTTCTGTGACACTATCTAAGCTTTTTTCTACCATTTTTTTAGTATTAACATCACTGCTTTCTGCGTTTAACTCCTGTGCTCAAATAACCCCCAAAGAGCCCAGTTTATTTGAACAATACAGCTGGGGTGCAATACCTCCTAAGTACCAATCTTATCTATCCGATCCCAACAACCAGCACATAACAAAAGCCGTTGTCACCGCTATTGCTGCAGAAGACTACCTCGCGAAAGAACCTGTGCTAAAGCGAATACAACCTGTGGTAGATGATTGGATTCAAGGTAGAAGAATGTTTTTGACCACAAAAGTGGGGGATGCATTAGAGTTACTAGAATCTGGACAAGGAAGCCATATAGACTTTCAACCTGAGCCTAATATTCAGCGGTGCGCCATTATTTCTGGTGAAACCTGTTCTGAGAAATCGAAACACCTACCCTATCAGGAGCAGCGTAAAGCCGAACTCGCCTGCAAAATTAACCATATTGAGCAAAACTGCCAAGATTGGCAGAAACACACTACCCCTTTTTATAAAACCACTCAGATCATCGCAGGTCACATAGCCTTGGCACTCTGGTTGGATGTAAATGACCTTGTCCCATGGAGCCTTACCAATAATACTTCTGAAGAGCTGCATTCAATGTGGAAAGAGAAAAACGTTCTGATGGCTTATACACCTTATGAAATGTTGAATACCAAGTCTCGTCGTTTTACCAACACATATCCTTCTCTGGATTTGGTGACAATTGCTGATATTGCTTCATTCTTCTCACCTAAATTTACCTATATCTACAACTCCTCTCCTTATGAGAACTACCAATGGTTGATGAAAAGTTTTGGAACGAAAATTTCACCTTCAAGCACTCAAGAAGAAATACTAAGAGAACTTTTTACACTGACTCAGAAATTTGAACACGGCTCCAGCTCCGATATCTTCTACAAGAACAAAGCTGGACAGTCCACCGCCATTGATGTGGAGAGCAGTATTGATGTACCGAGATACATGCCCGTTCCGTTTTCTTTCCTTCGATTAAGAACTCCGCACATGGCAATTAAGGGCTGTCACAGCGCAACTCGAATTGTTCACTCGTTAGCAAAAACACTGAATATTCCATCATCGATTATTTTGGGTGACAACAAGTTATCTGCCGATGAATCGCCATTTTCTACGAATCACTCCATGCTGTATTTTCCAACAATCGACCGTTGGCTTAGCCACGGTGATGATATCTATGGTGAAAGGGATCTTTTCCGATACATAGAAGATAAACTGGACATCACCATCCCGAAATCCCAGTTTACCCAAGCATCTGAGCTTGCTGCCTGTCGTGGGCAAGAAAGCGTTGGGTTGTGTATTTCTTCACGTTGGAAAATCAATAAAACACTCGACGGTTACCTCGCTGACCCAGCCAATCACAAGACTTGTCTGGAAGTCATTCGCGATATTCTTCCAGGTAATCACAACGCGCTTATTTTCAGTGACAGTGAGCGAAGCGCCATGCTCTCAAGGCTAGGTTTCTCGAACGATGCGTCATTCGAACAGGCATGCAAAAAAAAGTGGAGCGATATCTTTGGTAGTTAGATCTGCTAAGAATTAGGTCTGTTGATCCAACTCTTAGCTTTTGATTTTTCGAAAACACATCAATTCGTGAAGTGCCTCATAGTTAGTTGATTTGGGAAAAGAATCTTGATTGAAGACGATATGCATTAAATATAATATCAATGAAATTTTTATTCTTAGTAATCATAATGATAGAAGTAATATATAATTTCATTTGGGTAATGATTGGCATATCGTTTTTTTTCAGTATCGCCATGATATTTGTAAGGAAAGATCACAAAAAAAGCATTAATACCATCCGGAAAAGTGGTTCGTTTAGAGAGCTAAGTGATGAGGAGCATAAAGCATTCAAATTTTTGTGATCCGCCCCAACAGTTTTGGACACCAAGTTAAGTGAGTACAATCACTAACGAGGTGAACAATGACAACTAACAAAAAAACTAGAATTAAACATTCCCCTGAATTTAAGGCAGAAGCTTTGAAGCTATCAGAGAAAGTGGGAGTTGCTGCGGCAGCGAGGCAGCTCGGGTTGCATGAATCCCAGATCTACGGTTGGCGTAAGGCAATTAAAAAAGACACCAGTACCAGTCAGCGTGAAAGAGATCTCGCTGCCGAAGTCGCCAAGCTCAAAAGGCAATTGGCTGAGCAAGCTGAAGAGCTAGATATCGTAAAAAAGGCCGCCACCTACTTCGCGAAAAATCTAAAGTAGATTGCTATGAATTTATGCTAGAACACCTTCTGTGTTTCAATGTGGTCCGCATGGCTAAGGTGTTCGAAGTTTCACGAAGTGGGTTCTATTACTGGATTAAGCATCGCCACAAGGTACATCCAGCGTGAGGCAATACGCCAAAAGCTTGATGAAAAAGTCAAAAAAGCTTTTGACAATAGTAAGGGGCGTGATGGCTCAAGGCGCATCCAGAAAGAGCTAGCTGAGAATGGGGATAGCCGTAATGTTAAAACCATTGCCGCCAGTATGAAGCGTCAGGATTTAACGCCGAAAGCGGCACGCAAGTTTAAATGTACGACGGATAGCAAGCATAAGATGCCCGTAGCGCCGAACTTGCTAGCTCAAGACTTTAACGCAACGGCTCCGAATCAAAAATGGGCGGGAGATATCACGTATCTTGCCACGAGCGAAGGCTGGTTGTATCTGGCTGTCATCATCGACCTTTACTCACGACAAGTGATCGGTTGGTCAATGGATACGAGGATGACGGCAACTCTGGTCTGCGATGCATTATCAATGGCTCTGTTCCGTCGAGGGTTCCCTGAGCATGTTACTGTCCATAGTGATCGAGGTAGCCAGTATTGCTCAAAAGACTATAGGGACATAATAAGTGCTTATAACCTAAAACAAAGTATGAGTAGAAAAGGAAACTGTTGGGATAATGCGTGTGTTGAGAGCTTCTTCCATTCTATGAAAGTCGAGGCGATCCAATACGAACCGATCATGACAAGAAATGAGATGCGCCAAACGGTCTTCGAGTACATTGAGGTTGATTATAATCGGATGAGAAGGCACAGTGCTCTTGGGTATCTAAGCCCAGTTAACTTTGAACAGCAAAATGTCGCTTAATGAAGTGTCCAGTCTTGCTGGAGCAGATCAGCTAGACCTCTACCCTCTAATGTCTGAAGGTGAATACCAGTTCTTAGCTTCTATGGCATTAGCTTCTACTGGCAAAGATAAATACAAATATACGGTCGTCGACAGAAAAGCAAACACCTATTACGATGAATATAAACTCCAAGAGCTCGCTCAATTTGTAGAAAAGTACTGCCTGACAGAAATTGATTGCGACCGAGCCAAAAATGCCATTATTTCAATCTGGAAGAAAGACTCGTCCGAGCGTTGCCTGAACAAAGAATGTTGGGCAGATATACTAAATGGAGAGACCGATTTTGGTTTTGCATTAATGAGCAAAAAAGACGCAGAAAAAAGTCTAGGCACCGCGTTTAAAAAAATACACTTCACTCAAAAAAGGCAGTTATTTTCAGCCTACATGGATAAACTCAGCAGTCAAAGCCAAGTGTTTGTTTATCTTACATCTAGAGAGCGCCTTTATTCTCCTCCAATTGGATCTATGATGAAAAAATGGTCTGGAGACGTGAACAGTAACTTAACTTCAACGAAGCTAAATACACTTTTAGAAGACATAAACACGTCTTCAAAGATTCAAACGCGAGGCTACATTACCGAAATCGGAAACCACAAAGGTAAACCTGTTATTCACATCAATACCAACATCGCAGAATCGTTAAAAACAACCATGCTGGCAGTGCTAACTCTGGTCATCGTTTTTGTTTCGGCACTGACCTATCACCTATTCCAACTTTGGACCTTGCGACGAACACGCAAACCGCATAAGAACAATGGCGATACTGTCGAAGTCGCCTAACGGAACGACCAAGGAATAACCGAGCCATCGTAAGCCAGTAACAACTCACTTTTCGATGGTTCGGTACTTTTGATCACTGTTAGTAGAGCATACATTCTTCATTGAAGCATTCATTGAGCTTCTAACCAATTGGAGAAAATGAGCCGATTAGAAAGGTATTATCAATAAATACCTAAAGCTAAAACCCATAATCTCGTGCTACAAAAATAGTACAAAGCCTAGATATTTCAGACTATTTCCTCAAAATGAAGAAATGGTCGAAACTCTTCTTTTTAATGAACATTCAATTTCATATTTAATGAGCCGATTATCAAACTATTTTTCATTTTTCGTTCAAAATATAAACAAAATTTATACATCATACCTCACGTAGTGCTATGTAAACTCTCCGTTTTTAACTTACGTAATAAATAACAATATAATCACCACCAAGACGTGAGTTTTACCTTTTTGGTAGCCGTACAACAGCACTATATATTATTTAAATTAAACTGGTTATCTACTGATATTTTCATTAGCCGTGTTAAGATAACGTCAAATCAACCTAGCATAAGTATTTAGCGTGAAAAAAATATTAACCATATTGTTACCCATAATTCTTATTCAATTAGCCATAAATATTGTATTTAACAACGATAACAATGGTTCAAATTTGGTTTCACAAGATGAAACCCCGTGTTTTAACCTAGAAAAATCACATGAAAATCCAATAAACTTAGATGAGCTAGTCTTAGCCCCTGTACAAATTGCGAACAGATCTAATAGTCATGAAGAGAAAATCACCAAGGATTTGGAAAAAGTCTTTAATACAGAAAACAAAGACACCATCCTTAGTAATAGCCCAGAAATTAAATTAGTTGAAGAAAGACTTAGTGATAAATCAGTTACTAACACCAGTGGTTACTCACAATACAACGAAATCATTTCGAACGTATTAGCTCGCGAAAATGAAAAAGACTTTAGAGACTATCTCATTGATTTCAGAAATGAAAGACTAGAAACTGATTGGGCTACTCTCATGGAAAACAATATAAAAGACTTCATATTTTTAAGAAGTAATCACTTAGAGCTAAACTTGGATGGCGTATCATGCGCATCCCAGAGCTGTCAAATAAAAATAAATAGCCCTAACGCTCTAAGAACATATGTCCATAGCCTATTTATTGATATGTCACAGGAGAGTTGGTGGGAATTTAAGAGAATATCAGCACAAGATACAAGTGGGCATAATGGAATTACTTATGCTGTATACTTATTATCCCCTGACACTTCATATAATGACAATTAAAACAATAAAAAAGTTCAAAATATTGATATCAACAGTTCATATTTAGGGACTTAATAATAAGATAGTATTGTTTATTGAACTAATAAAATAAGACAATAAAATGAAAATCTCCTTAGAAATTTGAATAACATTAGTATCCATGAATAAAGTACGTAATATCTTATTAGCAACAATTCTTTCATTTTCTGGCCTAGCAAATGCCACAAGCTGTGTACCAGGTCTAGATGGACCAATCGGACCAACCGGACCAATCGGACCAATCGGACCTGGTAGTCTTACAATAGAAAATGGATCTGTTGAAAATTTACCTCCTGTTAAGTGTAAACTTAAATGCACTTTAGATTGCGAACCAGACGACAATGGAGACACAAAGTGCAAAACTAATTGTACCGTAGAATGTGAAACAAAAAGCCCTTCACCTATTGACTCCTCAATAGGTGGAGCAGGTGGATGTGGTGGTGATTTCATGCGTCCAGACCTACCGTATATCTATCCTGTTCAAGATTGGGATTCAATTGGCAAATAATCTCGGTCAAATTAAGTTGTAATAAATTTAATTTGCATCTCAATTTTTGAGTCATCGTCTATCAGAAAAAGACTGGTCTGTGATGACTCATCTTTTCGGCTATACTAACTAAATTCCTTCCAATGTGGGCAAGTGTAACCTATTTTCCTTAAGGTACGTTTTGTTATAACAACTCTAATAATTCGGTGTCTGTAGTACCTGATTAGATGCGCGTAACTTTGTAAACACACAGACAGCGTTGCATGTTTTAGCTGTTTACTCAAAATAAATTTCACTCGTTTCTTGACATATATGTATCGAGAGGTTGGTGTAGGTTTACGTAATCTAAAGTGATATCTATCTCAATGATAGAAACCTTCAAATCAACTGGGCAAAGAGCCAATTAGAAAACAAACTCTAGTAAGCATCTGGAACTCCCCCCCCTCTAAATCTCGTGCCAAAAAAAATAGTACAAAGCCTAGATATTTCAGACTATTTCCTCAAAATGAAGAAATGGTCGAAACTATTCTTTTTAATGAACATTCAATTTCATATTTAGTGAGCCGATCATCAAACTATTTTTCATTCTTTGTTCAAAATAAATACTGATAGCACAATCATTTTCATAATTACTCTTAATTGAGCTCGCAAAACAAAACCAAACAGTGAGCCAATAAATAAAGAAATGTCAGCTTAGTTAGGAGAAAAATATGGAGAACTTGACCCACCAGCAAGCATCGCGTTTTCTGGACATGGCTACCATGGGCGTTAAACAGGATGAACTCGCAACATTTCAAACACTGGACGACAGAGATTCATGGATAAACCTGCAAATCGAACTCCCCCATTTTAACCAATTAGAGCGTACTCAGTACCAACAAACACAACGTAACTTGAACGAGCCTACCCAAGAGTGTCGCGTCGGAGCTTGGTTCGATTCCGCGTTATGGGATCCGGCACAGCTAAGGCAGAGGGTCGCATTCGCACTCAGTGAAATCTTTGTCGTAAGCGATCGCGACGCTAATCTCACCGGGCATCCTGAAGCGCTGGCCCATTACTATGATCTACTGCTCGATGGAGCATTTGGTCGGTACATCGACTTACTCAGAAGCGTAACGCTTTCCCCTGTTATGGGGACATTTCTGACCATGGCTGGCAATAAGCCCGAAAACATGACCGGGCAGCTACCGGATCAGAACTACGCTCGGGAAGTGATGCAGTTATTTTCAATTGGGCTATATACCCTCAACAATGATGGCACTGTCGTATCGGATGGCACAGGAACCCGGCTTGAAACCTATACCGACCAAGACATTGAAGCACTTTCTCGCGTGTTTACGGGTTGGGAGATCGACGGAGAAAATCTGATCAGCCCCATGGTTGAGAATAATGAATGTCACGATATGAATGAGAAGTGGATTCTGGGTGAGCAATACGCTGCTGGGCAAACCGCTTTACAAGATCTAGAACAATTTTTACTTCAAATCAGCCGCCACCCAAACACTGCCCCATTTATCTGCACGCTATTGATTAAGCGCTTAGTCACTTCCAACCCCACCCAAGATTACGTTGCCCGCGTCGCGAGTGCATTTACCGTATCAGATGGTGATTTGTCTTATGTGATTCGAACAATACTCACCGACCCTGCGGTTCTGGAATCAGCTAGCCCTCAACTTGCCAAAGTACGAGAGCCCATATTGGCAATGACCTACCTGTACCGCGCAATGGATGCGTACCCCGGCAAAAATGGCGATATTGTTTATAACCCTATGGACTACAAAAACACGTTCAGACAATACCCTCTCGGCGCGCCGTCGGTGTTTAATTTTTTCCAACCCAGCGATACCCCATCCGGTGAGTTGTTGGATCGGAACCTTACTTCTCCTGAGCTTTCAATCATCGACTGGCAGTCACTCATTGATTTGTCGAACCTCTTTTACCGCTCTCTATTGGATTTTGGTCAAAACCGCAGTAACTCGAATACGCAAACAGAGCTCTACATTGCCCCCGTTGACTTAGAAGAACTGGCGGAAGCAGGGAAACGAGATGAGTTAATCGAAGCCATCAATACACGTTTTCTCAATGGGAGTGGATCGCCTAATGTCCTTGAGCGTGTTGCTGCGATTTACGATGGACACAACAACAAGTATTACGCTGTGCCAAAAATGCTGTTTATGGCGCTGATTTCCCCAGAATTCATGGTACAGGAGTAACCTTATGTCTATTACACGCCGAGATTTTTTAAAAGGTTCATCTGCAACTGCCCTTTCTGGCATGGTGCCTCTATCTCTAACGATACCCACATCCAATGCGCTGGCAAGTGAACATAACGATTACAAAGCGCTTGTCTGTCTATTTTTGCATGGCGGCAATGACTCTTTTAATTTGCTGATACCCGATGGTGGTGCCCACTATTCCGATTACGTTACCGCCCGCCCCGATATTCACGTATTGCCAGAAGACTCGTTACCCATTCCCAACACAGAAGCAAATCAAGCAGTCGCACTTAACGCAGCGATGCCGAACCTTGCCGCCATGATGAACGAAGGCACCGCCACCACATTGGTCAACATTGGTACCCTGATAGAGCCGACAGACAAAACCAATTGGAGTGATGTTAAAAAACCCAGCAATTTGGGCGCTCACAACAAACAGCAAAAAGCGTGGCAGACCAGTTGGGGGGACGGCGAATACCACCCATATGGCTGGGCAGGCATGATGATGGATATTTTAAGTAACGACGCTGCCATTGTGTCGGATTCTATTTCCTTTACCGGAAATTCACTGCTCACCGGAAGCAGTTCAAACGATATTCAGGTGTCCTCCGGTGGCGTGAGAGCAATGTACCCAATCAGCCATTCGAACGGAGTAAACAATCAGTTTAAAAAATTAACTGCGACAACGTTTGACTCTCCTTTCCAACAAGAATATGTAAATCGGTTGCAGGGTATTCTCGATTTCCAAGTAGAAATTGACACCATTCTTAATACCTACCCAGCTGATACGCGTATTCCCAGTTCCTATTTAGGGAAGCAACTTCAAATGGTTCGCCGGATGATGCAAGCTGCGAGTTCGTTAGGGCACAGCCGGCAAGTATTTTTTGTTCATATGGGCGGGTTTGATAATCACAGCAATCAAAGAAGCAAACATGATGGGCTACTGGGTGCGATAGACCAAGCGGTGAGCGCCTTTCACATGACCCTAGATGAGCTCAATTTATCTGACCAAGTGGTGACATTTTCGATGTCGGATTTTGGTCGTACAATTCAAAATAACAGCAACAAAGGTACTGATCATGGTTGGGGCAGCAATCAAATTGTGGTGGGTAACGCCATTAATGGCGGCGTGAATTACGGTACTTTCCCTGATTTTGTACGAGATGGAGAGAATGCTTACGGGAATAAGTTCATTCCTACTCAATCTTCCGAACAGATGGGCGCGACGCTCTGTCGATGGATGGGATTAAGTGAAGAAGGGGTTGATGTGATTTTCCCATCACTCCACCCACAGAATACGAACCCATTTGACAGTCGATATTTAGGGTTCTTGGGAGATTACCGCGCTTCCTCTCTAGAAAGTGAGTTATTGATAAAAAACGTAAACGCCTCTGTAACGCGCGTCAATCACACACCACAAATGGCAATCGACGGAGACATCACCACGAAATGGACAGCAAAAGGAACAGGCATTCATTTCCTTGTTGAACTCTCGAGCACAAGCTACGTGACTCAACTGCTTATTGCGCAGGCTAAAGGGAATGTTCGCCAATACTTCATTGATGTAGAAGTCAGTAATAATGGCATCGATTTTGAGCCGTTAAACAGCGCAGTTACCCCCGGAAACACAACGGAGTTCATTCCTATTTCTATTCAAAGATCTGGCGTTAACTTTATTCGCCTTACCTGCAACGGAAACAATGATCCTGTGAATACACACTTGCAAGCGTGGAATAATATTCAAGAGCTAAAAGTGTTAGGTAAGGTGAATTAAACGGGAAAGCATTCTACCAAGGAATAACCGAGCCATCGTAAGCCAGAAGTAGCCCACTTTGCGATGGTTCGGCACTTTCAATGACGGCAATCAGATCGCGTGCAACTCGCTCTGGAGTAAACAACTTACCTTCGGGAACATTACGCTGAAAAGGCTCAGAGAGATGAGTATCGGTGGTTCCCGGATGCAAAGCGAGTACGGTTGCTTTGGGAAGTGTGCGACCCCACTCGATACTCAGTGTTTTAATGATCATGTTCAGCGCCGCTTTGGATGCTCGGTAGCTATACCAACCACCTAAACGGTTATCGCTGATACTGCCGACTTTGGCTGAAATCGCGGTAAACATAGGGTGGTGACTTTTTCTGAGTAAGGGAAAGGCGTACTTGGCTAGCAAAAGCGAAGGCAGGGCATTCGAATTCATCGCTTCTATAAAATACGTACTGTCTATTTGCTGAATATTCTTTTCAGGCGAATGGTCGTGTGAATGTAAAAAGCCAGCAGCGTTGATGACCCAATCTAGTGATTGAATTCGACCTAAGGCATTTTTTACGGAATCGTCGCTAGCAGCATCCATTTGTATCCAACGTAAATTCGGATCAGATAATTCTGGCAGGTTGCGTCGATACGTCGCGAAAACGCCATCTTCGGGGTATTCTTTTAGCAAGTGTTTCACCATTGCCAGACCTATACCTCCGTTTCCGGCCACCACCAATCTATTCAAGTTAGAGCTCCTCAATGCGTTGTAAATTCATATCCGCGGTCTTTAAGATCGCCTCTTGCACTTCTAAATCCATGTTGTCCCAGCTTCTGTAGATCATTCCGATACGTGGATTCTTACTAAGCAATTCTCGGTGTTGATTCATGAATCGCCAGTAAAATCCGTTAAACGGACAAGCTGTATCACCGCTTCGCTGCTTAACGTCGTAATGGCACCCTTTGCAGTAATCACTCATTTTATTGATGTAAGAGCCGCTGGCTGCATAAGGTTTGGTCGCAACAACGCCACCGTCAGCAAAAAGTGCCATCCCACGAGTGTTCGGCATTTCGACCCATTCAATCGCATCTACGTAGATACCCAAGTACCAAGCATCAACTTCATCAGGATGACACCCCGTTACCAGCGAGAAATTCCCCGTGATCATCAAACGTTGAATGTGATGGGCATAGGCGTAATCTAACGACTGACTAATCGCTTGTTTCATGCAGTGCATACGAGTTTCGCCCGTCCAAAAGTAATGGGGAAGCGGGCGCGTGGCACTCAAATGATTCTTCTGCGCGTATTCCGGCATGTTTGCCCAATAAACCCCACGAATATATTCTCTCCATCCGATTATTTGACGCACGAACCCTTCGATTTGATCAAGTGATACCAAGCTATTGGGTTGTTCATAACAAGTGAGTGCGGCATCTACGACTTCCATTGGCGACAATATTTTTGCATTGAGCGCAAAAGACAGGCGGCTGTGATACAGACTCCATTTGGCTTTATGTTGCTTGGTCATCGCATCTTGAAAAGTGCCAAAAAGGGGTAAGCAAACCTGACAAAAATGCGCCAACAAGTTCAGTGCTTGAGAACGATTTACCGGCCAGAGCAGGGAGCCATCGATATGCCCGATGGTTTTTACTTCGTGCCTTTCCAAACGCTGCAAGATGCCATTAACATCGTTAGCAAACACAAGTGGCTCGGGAAGCTGTTCAATATCAGCGGATTTGAGCTTCTTGCGATTATTGGCGTCGTAGTTCCACTTACCTCCAACAGGCTTATCGTCCGCATCCAGCAAAATGCCATATTGCTTACGCATGCGCCGATAAAAGTGCTCCATTAAAACATGCTTCCCTTTAGGAAACTGGGCAGGAATGAGCTCCGCATTCAACATGAAATGTTCTGTGTCTGCATTTCGAACTTCTACTCCCTCAATGCGTAAAGATTCTAATTGCTGAGCTAAGCGAAATTCATCTGGATTTTGGTATTCAAGATATGCAGCCCCAGTTTGTCGACACAACTGGGTCAGAAGTTCAGAGAGGTCTTTGTAGGCTTGTGTGTCATCCAGCGTCATATACTTAACTTGATGACCCGAATCTAACAACCAACAAGAGAAGGCTTCCATTGCGGAGAAGAAAGCACATACCTTCTGTATGTGGTGTTGAGCGTAATCCGTTTCTTGTTTTAGCTCCGCTATCAGATAAAGCGTCGATTCATCCACTTGGCGAAACCAAGAATGCTGATAGTTCAGTTGATCGCCCAAAATTAAGCGGATTCTTTTTGTTTTCATAAAACCTCAAAAGTCGGTGTTTTGATTTCACCCTCTTTTCTTACGTCCTACGAATTCAACCGATCACCCATTTTTTCTATCTACTAATCAATCGTTTTTCTATTCTCACTTAAAGCGCTTTTCCACTCTCACTAAAAAGGCAGCCGAAGCTGCCCTATCTATACGCTTATAAAAGCGAGCAATACACGATCACTTTCTGAGTAGTGCGTCCAAATTGACTTTGTTACCCAAAGGCTGAACCTGAATATCGGCATAGTCCATACGAATGGCTTCAAATTGTTTTGCTAATTCGCGGACATGAGCTTCATCTTTGGCGATAAAGGCAACATGGTAAACGGGTCTTGTTACACCGTCACTTACTTGTTGAGTATTCAAATAAGCAGAGGTCAAAAAGCCCGCTTGATTTAAGCTAACCACACGCTGCAGATCAATCCCCAGTACTCGGTCTATTTCTATTGGATCAACACCTTCTTTCCAAGTCATGGTAATACCATAGTTGTACACCATAGGCGTTTTATCTAGCCACTTTCGCCCCAATGCTTGTATCGCGGCAATCTTCACTAGATCTTGTTTGTACAAAGGCAGCTCTTTAAGTGTTGCTCTTACTTGCTGTTCATTATCTCCACTGATCACGAAGCGAATCAAGCGAGTGGGCTTTCCGTCCAATTCGCTATCATAAATGTACATATCTTTGACATCACCTTTTTCAATCAATTGTCCGAATGATGCCTTTTGCTCAGGCATCGCTTTCAGCACTTTGGAGTGGTCTTTCGTGTTCCATGCCAATTCAACACCAAAATCAACCGCATTGGCCGACATTGCGAACAACATAGCGCCTACCAGAAAAACAGCTTTAGAAAATTTATTCATGGTTTACCTCAATTTATAATGATGTTCGATATCTTCGCTGGGTACAGAGTTTGCGAAGAGACCGAGTGCTTATATAATTCGCCTACCAACGCGATCGATAGCTTCGGTGACAAGAGCGACACGTCTTTTCTGCCTGCTTTAACCCTTGTTCCGCTAACGATAAATCCTGCTCTTTACTCCCTTGCTGAAAAGAGACATACCCGTTGTGAAGTTCAACCAACAGGGCATCAAACTTTTCAGGCTTACTCCAAACTAATGCTTTTGCCTTACTCCCACTCTCGCTTCCGTGTGGAAACGCATTGAACAATAAGCCGCTGTTTTCAACCAGAACATCACTCGCTTTAAGTGCCGCGTTCCAATCTATTTCAGACTTCCCGATCAAATCGACGGCTTCATCGGTCTTGGTTTCAATAATCGAAAATGCTTCTTGTCTCGATTCAATGGCATCGCCGTGCTTTGCCAATGCACAGGCTGGCATAAACAACGCCACGTATGTCACTAGCTTGGTAAACCTTTTGTTAGACGCTCTCATCTTTTGGACACCTATAAGTTCGATTGACGCCGTTATGTGCGCCTTTTTGTTACGACCAAAATAATTTACAATACAATAATTGCATTTGCAATAGTTGCAAATTACATTATTGATAAAGAAATCAAATGAAGAGCGACATTATGAAAATTTGGGATTTACCAACTCGTATTTACCACTGGCTACAAGCCGTATTATTTATTGCACTGTTAGAATCAGGTTTTTCAGGTAATGGACCACACATCCAAATAGGACTTGTACTTTTCACCTTGTTGATGTGGCGGATATGCTGGGGGGTAATAGGGAGCACAACCAGTCGTTTTCAACAGTTTTTGGCATCACCCAGTACTGTCGTTAGGTATGTTAAGACCGGAAAGTCGAACCAAATTGGACACAACCCAGCAGGCGGGTGGATGGCGTTCTTGATGATATTCGCGTTGTTATTTCAATGCTTATCTGGAATGGCAATCGCAGGGCAGTTTGATGGGTTAGCATTTGCCGAAAACGTTTTAGCAGACGATGTATTTTTCGTTATTGAAAGCATGCATATGATCTGTGCTAGGCTCCTTCCGGCTCTCATTGCTTTGCATGTTGGAGCAATCGTTTTTTATAAATACAAAGGTATATCATTGACTTGGGCAATGGTGACTGGCATTCAAAAACACATAAACACCAACGTAACCGTCTATTTTGCTTCGAATATTCGTGCCTTAGTGGTGCTAGCCATTGCAATTTCCGTTACCATTGCAATAGTTGCATTTGCATAAGAGATGACTATGAGCGAAATATTTGAAAGAGAAAAAAGCTTTGGGTGGAAAGTGAACGTTGTCGCAGCGCATGTCGCAAAACTACTGGAACAAGAGCTGGCTAAACACGATTTTCCAAAAAGCTTTTGGCCCACCATGATGTGTCTTTGGGAACAAGAAGGCATGACTCAGCGAGAGCTTTCAGATAAATCTCGTATCGAAAACTCTACGACCACCAGAACCCTCGATAAACTGGAAGAACGTGGCTGGGTTGAAAGACAAGCCGATCCAAATAGCCGCCGTTCTTACCGAATCTATCTAACAGAGGAAGGTCGAAAGCTAAAAGGGACTTTGCAGCCTTTGGCTAACCAAGTGAATCAAAATGCGTTATCCCATTTAGAAGAAAAGGAACAGCAAGAGTTACTTCGGCTACTCACAAAAGTCATGGACGGTGTCGCAGGAAAGTAAGCGGATTCGGCTAGAATATATTCAAGGTGCTAGGCAGCTTCTTATCTATAGATTGAGTATTACGGTAGGGTAATAGGCAAATTTCTGTTAGAGTCCTGCCCTTCTGAACTAGACCCAACCTGCTTCGGTAAGCGTAAGAATTTAGGAACTTGCTATGATGACAGATGAAGAAAGAATTGAACTGCAACAAAACAACCCATTGCACGGGCTTAAGCTAGAAACCTTGCTGCAAGAATTGGTCGATTTTTACGGTTGGGATATTCTTGATACTGCAATGCGATTCAACTGCTTTAATACCAAGCCATCGATAGCAAGCAGCGTTAAATATTTAAAAAAGACCGATTGGGCGAGAGAGAAGATCGAAAACTTCTACCTTTACCGCTTCAAACGTATGCCACGAGCTTCCGCTGAAGAATATGACTTGCCGCCGCGTGCTCGCACGTTTCCACATGGTCTTAAGCCGAAAGATCCAATGGTATTAACCGTTGATTCTATTTTAAAGTCACAAGCTAAAGCGGCTTCTGCTCACAAAGAGCGCTCCTCGAAAAATCGAAACTTCCGCCGCCAGAAATAGCACGGACTAAAAAGCCAAACAGAGTTATTCTTGTTTGGCTTTTTTGATCAGGTATTCCACAACTGAGGTTATTTATCCAGTGCGTTTCCTACCTGCTTTTCTAACGCCAAAATCGAAGCTCTAACACTCTCTGGAATATCGGTTTTAACATTGTCTTTAAAATCAAACATCACTCCTGTCGCGGTACCGATTGTCGCGATTTTTCCCCACTTCTTACTGAACGCTTGGTATTCCATCGTAATACGATCATCTTGGATGTCGATAACTCGGCTGCCAATAAAAAGGGTGTCTGGATAGGTGATCGGCAATTTGTACCGACACTGTGTATCTCGTAACACGGGACCTATGTGCGTTTTAGACATGTCGACTAAAAGACCGATTTTATTGAAGTAATCGAGTCGAGCGGTTTCAAAATAGCGGAAATACACCACATTATTCACATGCTGAAGTGCATCCATTTCTCCCCAAGCAACTTGAATTTCAGTTACCACAGGAAAGTCTTTAAGCATTGAATCCATACTATCCATCCTTGATTTAGAGTTTTTATACTAGTTATTGCTGCAAATGAATGTAATGTTGATGCTCGATTTTTGTGAAAGGTATGCAGTAATTTCCAAAGTAGCTCATAGGAAATTTAGTAAACCCGATCGGGAGATCGGGTGAAAGGCTAGCTGGGAGGCACTCGCTATTCGGTAAGTTACTCGTTAAACAAAGGTTTAGGTGGCTTACTGATATCTATAACACGCGTTCCGGCAATAAGATCATGGATACAACGTCTATCTTTTCTAAATATAAACAATACGTTAGCAATTATAACCACGATATTTACAATGGGAATAAAATAGACGATTCCCATAAGAAGCATACGTTTAAAAACAAAAGGCGAGAAGCGAGCTTTCTGCCCATCGCTTACGTTAACAACGGCTATCTCGAACACATTCTTGCCAATAGTTTGGCCGTATTTGTGAATAAAATAGCTTTGGCACAACACGTAAATTGAGAAGTAGTAGATCAAAGCGATAATCTGTGTAGTTACTGATTGAAATACGATTTGAAGGCTCGGAAATACATAGTAACTGCCTATAGCAAGACCAGAAAATACGAGATTATCAATAAAGGTTGCCCAAAACCGAGACCACCTTGAAGCTAACTTCGGCTCCATTGAATTGACATGTTCATGATCCTTTTGTTCCACCATATTGTTATTCCATTCATGGTAAATAAAGCGCGACATTATATGGTGTTAATCCTCGTTGTCACGTACCACGGTCACAGTGACTTCAATCAATACGTCCCCTTCTAGATCCACACCTAAGCACGCTCTTTGAGGCCAGTGATCGGGGTTGCTTCCCATCCAGTCGCACCAAACTTTGTCCATTTTAGGCTTATCAGACATGTTAGCGATGTAAACCTGAGCAGATACGATTTTGGATTTGTCACTGTTCAATTCAATCAGGTTATTTTGAATGGTTTCCAACGTAAGTTCGGTTTGCCCAATAATATCGAGAGACGTATCTGAAGACGTGGCTACCGTCCACACAAGATCTTTGTAAGCCGATGATTTGTTTCTTCCCTGGTAATTACCGCGTTTCCTTTCAATCATGGTCATTGCCCTTTCTCATTTCTGAAGCACGCATTATTCCTTTTTCTCGTCAATATTGCTGCAAAAAGTCGATGTTGAATGCACTTGAAAAAACATATCAAAAGACGAGCAAGCAAATATCTCGGCAACCATTTGATATAAAACAAATTTTATTAACATTGATATCAATTATGGTTTATGCCGTTCTAGAGCTTGTTAAATATCGCTTCCATCCTTTACTACATTTAACTTACGGATGTTTTAAAAGACATCATGAGCCTTTCATTATGAAAGGATGACATAAAGCTAACCCGTCTCTAACACAAATGTTTGAAATAAGGACTAATCCTAATTCAACATCAAAACTCTGCTCATTTCTCTAATAACATAGAGCTCAATAAGCAAGGTGGAAATTTGGCATAACGACAATATGAGAATTAGAAAAGCGATATGAAATTTAGAAAAGACATAAATGGGCTTAGGGCTTTAGCCGTAATCGCAGTGGTGTTATTCCACTTTAACCCGAGTTGGGTACCTGGGGGGTTTGCTGGGGTTGATGTATTTTTCGTCATCTCTGGTTTCTTAATGACCAGTATCATCTTTAAGGGGTTAGATTCTGGCGACTTTTCCATACTTCGATTTTATTTCGCCCGCGCTAACCGCATTATCCCTGCCTTAGCGGTGATATGCCTTTTCCTACTTATATTTGGGTGGTTTTACTTAACGCCAGTCGACTATAAAGACCTCAGTAAACACACAATAGGAAGTATCGGGTTCTTCTCAAATTTGGTGTATTGGAAAGAGTCGGGTTACTTCGACGCCGCCTCTCACGAGAAATGGCTACTTCATACTTGGTCACTGTCCGTTGAGTGGCAGTTTTACATTATCTACCCTGTTATTTTAGTCGCGCTCAAAAAGACCTTATCGCTAGAAACATTAAAGAAAGCCGTATTAGCGGCTACTGTGATTGGCTTTTTAGGCAGTGTTTTGATGACCTATCGCTGGCCAGATGCGTCTTACTACATGTTGCAAACTCGTGCTTGGGAAATGCTTCTTGGCGGCGTTGCATTCTTGTACCCACTCTCTTTGAGTTCAAAACATAAGGCAATTACCGAATATACCGGTCTGGTGCTCATACTGGCGTCGTATTTTCTGATGTCCGAGCATTCTTTATGGCCTGGGTATTTGGCACTATTTCCTGTTCTTGGTGCGTATCTCATTATCGCCGCGCAACGAGATAGCAGTGCGATAACACACAACGTATTCATGCAAAAAATCGGGCTTTGGTCTTACTCCATCTACTTATGGCACTGGCCGTTAGTGGTAGCAGGGGTTTATTTTGAATTACCTTATTGGATGTGGATCGGCATTCCAGCTTCCGTGCTATTAGGATTTGTAAGCCACGCGCTGATTGAATCAAAACGTCGAGCCATTCCTGCATTTAGCATTCGCCCATTGCTCACCTATCAGCCACTTTGGTTTGTAGCCATTGTAGGCATGTTAGGCTCCGGTATCTTTATTACCAAAGGGGCTGAGTTCCACTATGATCCAAGCGTACTGGTTGCCAGTAACGAAGCGAACAACAAAAACCCAAGAAGAGACGAGTGTTTAGTTCGAAGCAATCGAGATGAGTTTTGCCAGTATGGTGAAGGAAAAGTGGGCGCCATTGTATTGGGTGACAGTCATGCCGCCAGCATTGTGCGAAGTGTCGAAAAGGTGTTGGATGGTGAAAGCTTAGCCGATTGGACAATGATGGGTTGCCGAACCATCAAGGGGATCTATAACACCAGAAACCACGGTATCCCTGATCATTCCTGCGGCGATTTTATCGAAGGTAAGCTCGCTAAATTGCCTCAATACCCTAACGTACCGGTGGTGATTCTTAATCGTTACGCCACATTGCTACAAGGTCCAAATGAACCTGAACTGGCTCATCGAAAAGATAAGGTAGAAGAGTTTTTCGAAGGTGAAGAGATCATTGATAAACGCGGTGAGGCTTATTCAACACAGGCGCTCGGCAAGATGTTCGACACAATATGCGCGATTTCTGAATCGAACCCAGTATACCTGTTGGAACCCATCCCTGAGTTAAAACGCAATGTCCCAAAAACCATGGCAAAAGAGTTACTCTGGGGAAATATCGAATTTAGGGTATCCATTTCAAGAAGCGAATACGATGAGAGAAACCAAGCCGTATTTCACATGTTAAATACACTGCAAGATCAGTGTAATGTGCAGATTTTGCAGACATCCCAATACTTCTGTGATGACCAATCTTGCTATGGCGACATTGATGGTCGTCCAGCTTACTTCGATGATGATCATCTTAGCGAATACGGCAGCGTCGCGCTTTTATCTGAATTCCGTAAAATTGTTAACTCACGGCAGTTTTAGGTAAGTTGTTTTCAATATAAACCGCGCCTACTAGCCAGTAGTAGGCGCGAGATACATTTGCGAGTCACTCAAAACCTCTATTTATTCAAAGCCAGAGTATCGAACCCCCGAAAGCTGCGCCATTTCTTTATGCCATGTGGCCAAATCTTCTTTATTGAACTTCGAAAACGAATCATGACCACAAGCGCGAGCCATTACCTGCATAAGCTCCGTAGAGGCTTCAAAGAAATTCTTTAACTGGTTCGATGCTTTAGCCACATTCAAACGCTGACGCAAATCGGCTTTTTGAGTGGCAATACCGGCCGGACAATTGTTGGTGTTACACATACGTGCAGCGACACACCCGATAGATTGCATTGCACTGTTTGATATCGCGACACCATCTGCGCCAAGCGCCATCGCTTTTACAAAATCCATAGGGACTCTTAGTCCACCCGTTACGATCAATGTCACCCTGCCGCTCGCACCTACCTCATCCAAGTAACGTCTTGCACGCGCTAGGGCGGGAATAGTCGGAACGCTGATATGATCTCGGAACATTTCTGGTGCTGCGCCTGTACCGCCCCCTCGCCCATCTAAAATGATGTAATCGGCGCTGGCGTCCAAAGCAAACTGAATATCTTTTTCGATGTGGTTTGCACTGAGCTTAAACCCAATAGGAATACCACCGCTCACTTCCCTTACGCGATCGGCAAACCGCTTAAAATCGGCAGCGGTGTTCAAGTCTTTAAACGTAGGGGGGGAAATTGCGGATTCGCCTTCCGGAATCCCTCGTACTTGAGATATTTTCCCGATGTTTTTCGTCCCCGGTAAGTGACCACCGGTGCCTGTTTTAGCGCCCTGCCCACCTTTGAAGTGGAAAGCCTGTACTCGATGGAGTAACTCTTCTTTGTAGCCAAAACCTGCACTCGCCAGCTCGTAAAAATAGCGTGAGTTCGCCGCTTGCTCTTCTGGTAACATGCCTCCTTCACCGGAACAAATCCCTGTACCAGCGAGCTCTGCGCCAGTGGCGAGTGACACCTTCGCTTCTTCCGATAACGCACCAAAACTCATGTCAGACACAAACAACGGGATTTTGAGTGTCAGTGGTTTTTTCGCTTCTGGACCTATCACCAATTCTGTATTCACGGCCACGTCTTCTAACAAAGGTTTTGTTGCCATCTGAGCGACCATCACTTGAAGATCATCCCAGTGAGGCAATTGGTATCGCGGCACCCCCATTGACGTCATGGGTCCATGATGGCCAAGCTTAGACAAGCCTTCTCGAGCCAATTGATGAATAAACTCTACGGTGGGTTCTTCTTTTGTCGCTGTGGCGGCGGGTGTCGAAGCACTACCTGCCTGCTGAATTTGTACGCCCGGTCCTTCTTTGCCTACTTGTTCAGAGCTGAACTGTTTATGGCTACCATCACAAAAAGGGGTATTTGCCGAATGTTTACATTGGCATAGGTAAGATTCTCCATCTGATTCTGCGGTAAATTTTTTCGGTTTGAATTCCGTTCCTGCATGGGAGCCATCACAAAACGGCTGACTTTTGGAGCGTCCACACGCGCAGAAGTAGTAGTCGTCTCCTTTTTTAAGATCGACTTTAACGGGCTTGTTATCAGCCACTACAGGTTTGCTCATCAGGTATTCCTTATTGTTTCCAGTGTGTTCATTGGCATCACCTCCTAGCAAAAAGTACTGTGGCTGCCTTATTTTTTTATTGGCGCAACGCCTTTTTAAGCATAGGTTGATGAGCAAGAAATAAACATTTCAAGGTATGAGATTGACCGTTCTAAAAATTAGAATGTTTGAAGAAAATGCCGAAGTGCTCACTCCGAAAGTTGAGATTCCAAGAGTTTGCACGTCTGACGGTTTGGAGAATGGGTTAGAGGAGGTAGCTAAGCTATCGTTTGGTAGCTAGGCTTTCGTTTGGTAGCTAGGCTTTCGTTTGGTAGCTAAGCTTTCGTTTAGTAACAATGCATTCGAAGTTCTTGTACAAAAGCTTTTGCTGCCAGGCCAAGCCTGTCTTCGTCATCAAGAATCAAATACATTTGATCTGTTCTTTTGTTGTTAAAGGCGAGTGGTAACGCTTTCAACTTTCCGCGTTCTATTTCAGAGGCAATGGCGTGTTCTGGCAACCAAGCAAAGCCAAAGCCTTCCGTAATCATTTGAATTGACGTTTTCACATTGTCGACTGTCCACCGCTGGTCAGACGATTGCCAACCATCGTCTTTCTTGTCTTTGGTCGCAGAATCGCGAACCACAATTTGCCTATGACCTTTTAAGTCTTCAAGCGAGAGCTCTCTATCCAGTTGATGAAGGGGGTGCGATGGATTGGCCACTGCCATAAACTCGACTCTGCACAATTCTTCATTAAACCGATCGTGCAAAGCAAAACCAGAAATTGCGAGGTCTACTTGAGCTTGCTCTATCACTTCGCTTGATCCCCAAAGGGTAGTTTCACTGAGTTCTATTCTTAACAGTGGAAAAACCTGAGATACCTTCTCGAGCGCTTGATAAATCAAAATGGGAGGGAAAGTTTGGTCGACAGCGATCTTAAGTTGTGTTTCTGCTCCCTCACTCAGCATTTCACTTAATGCTTCGACCTTGACGGCTTCATCAAGCAAATTACTGGTTCTTCTAAGTACCAATTCCCCTGCTCGGGTTAACTGCGCTTTACGGCCGACTATTTTAAATAGTTTGAGGTTAAGAGACGTTTCCAACTTTTGAATGGCATGGTGAATACTCGAAGGGCTTTTGTGTATCGCCTCTGCCGCTTGATTGAATCCACCATATTCAGCCACCGCGCGAAACATTCGCCACTGTTCTAACGTTGTTTTTAGCATCCATGCTCTCCAAAAAATAAAGAGTGCAGGTAATCCCGCACTCTTTATTTTTAAGCGATGACTAAAGCCAATGCAAATTCTGCTATTGAGCGATACCTATTTCTTCAACCTGCGGCTGCGGTTTATTCATGACTTTTGCGATAAGCGGAGCAGTATAACGAATGGTTTTCACTGCGTTTGCCATGTCTTTTAATCCGCACGGTTGCTCATTACACTGGATATCTGGGTTTGAGAATGTGTAAGTGCGTTTGCTAACTCCGAATTTATGTCCATAAGCCATGGTCGTCGCAAACTGACCGTTTACACCATAGCCATAAGCACCCGAATAAGATTTTCCATTGGTATGTGGAAGCTTGCCTGAGTACTGCTCACGTGCATGATACAGCCCCATATTGTGCCCTAGCTCATGAGCCAAAGTGTCGTCTTTACACTCGTTGGTATAAACGTGGCTATAAAGCTTGCGTTTAATGTATTTTGGGGAATTATCGTGGAAGTACTTGGTGAGCAAGTGCGCTCGACCACATTTTTTTGTTGCTCCGTAATCAGGCGAATTTTTGATGTCTAAAGTACGAAACAGCGTCACCATATCGGCCCCTAGCTCTGCCCGTTTCCCTTCGACACCTTTGAACGCTTTGTTTGTATAGCCTTTGGTATCTGGCGTAATGTTGTTCAGCGCCACCTCTTGTGAGATTTTCTGCACTTCTTCGTCATATTTTACTTCCATAGTACCGACGAGGTTGATGCTGACATCCGTTTTACTCATTTGATGGATCATATTGGCAACGTTCACTTTGTGTTGAATCGCACTAATGGGATCATCACTGTAATGCGCTTTTAGCCCAGGAGTGTAAACACCAAGCAAGTCAATTTCGGTTACCATCGCTTCAATAACTTCTGTTGGCTGTTTTTGCTCTGTCTGAGCGTATATGACAGGTGTGAAGAATCCTGCGGTCAAGACTGCCGCAATGCCTACTATTTTCATGTTCGTCCTTTTGTATAACGAGTATTAAGGTGTGTTTTTGATGTATACCCAAGTGATCTAAAGTACTTGGGTATATAGTTTGAAATATTATTGGGGAGAGGGTTCTTCGAAGTACTCTTGCGGTACTTCATACAACCACGCTGTATTATTTAACCCTGTAACTTTATATTCAGCATCAGGGTGACCGATAAATCCAAATACATTTTTCTTACCAAAAGTAAATACAGCTGGGTAATCATAACCATTAGATTTAAAAATTCCTGACCAAGTTTTTGTATTATTTACTTGCTTTTTATCTTGAGTGATTGAAATTAAAACTTCTTCACCATTGGGAAGTAATAAACGTACGCTATCTCCAGATGATAAACTCGAAAACTCGCCAATATTACGAAATTCGATGGCGGATAGGCTTTCATCACCTACGCTAAGCGGTTTAACTTTATCTATTGGTAATGTATCCGTTACTTCAAACCAAGGCTCTTCAATTTCCAAATGAATATCCTCGCCCAAATCGGAACGAAGGCTATTTGTATCTGCGACGGCTCTAGAGGAGTTGGCTGTGTTGTTATTTGATAATTGCTTAACGGCGCTACTCTCGATTTCCTTCTTTGCATAACGCCCAGTGTCGTTTTGGCGTGATGAATGAGAGCCTGTATTATTTTCGGTTCCTTGTTTTACTTTCTGGTTTTGTTGTGAGGGGTTTTTATCATCGAGAAATACCACAGCAGCAACACCCAAAATCAAAACGAAGTACAGTATAATTTTACTCATAACAATCACCCTTATTTAGATGAGTGCATTATTAATTTAGTCTGTAAATTTATAAAAACAAAAATGTTATTAGTGAATACACTATGGCTGAAAATCACATTTTTAAAAAACTTATTTGTTTATCGTACAGCGAACACAGTTTCACTCTTAAATATAAGACAAAAGCTAACGAGTTTCAGATGTTCAAAAAATAAAAAGGATCGTGATTTTTAGTTAACTATCCTTTTGCAAATTACTATTTTCGTTGTAGTAATTTTACTTTATGCCTCGATTATTGATCCCATTACACACGCTTACAGAACTCCATTGCTGAATTTGTATAATTCTTCGCTATAAATGGACTTTCACAAAGTGTAATACCTCAATGGTCATATTGCTTCGATTGCTACGCGGTTTCCTCCAACACTTAACAACACAGACCAAGAAGTGGCCTCAGCTCGTGCTGTTCATTCTATGTGCGTCAACCAGCCATTTAACACTGGCGGAATCAATAGAAGTGAAGAACGAGGGCATCACGCTGGCATTAGAATTTTCTGAACAAGCCAAGCACTACGATAAAGATCGCTACGTTCAGGCAGCCGAAGAATGGTTGAAATACGTTAAGTCTGTTGGGGACTCACCTCACCATACGCTTACCCTTCATATAAAGATAACCGATAGTATTCAACCTGACGGTGAAGCCATTATCGACGAATACGTCGATATAAATGGCGCAGCGTTTCCCGTAACAGCAACAATGTGGATTCATTCACGAACCCATGACGACTCATTTGATCCAACTGACTATCAAACCACTTTGCGACATGAGCTTGCGCACGTATTTGGTATTGGCATTCTCACCGTACCCTACACTGAAGCGCATACGTTAATGCAAGGACCTGCTTATTGCTTAAAAGAAAGCCAAGCCGTACGTTGGTATAACCACCTATACGACAACAATTACCCCTGCTTACCTTTGTCTTTATCGGGCGATCATTTTTATGATCACTATCTAATCGAAGACCCTATCCGCTATGACCTTCAAGGTCATGCTATTCCCCCTCTTACACCTGAGGTGGCGGCCAATGGTGAAAAAATCGGCATTATTACCATCGCTTTACTCGAGGATTTAGGCTACGGAGTGGAATACCCTGAAGTCTCTTTTTTGGAATAGCCCCATAGGTTTAGTGTTTTTCCACCGCTTAAATAGGCGTACACTCGTTTCACACCAGCCTATAACAAGAAGGATTTAAGCAATGATTGAACAAGGACAAACACTCCCAGAAGGTTCACTGAGCGAACTAACAGCAGATGGCATGGCAACCCATGAGGTTACTGAGCTGTTTGCCGGGAAGAAAGCCGTGCTGTTTGCCGTACCTGGAGCTTTTACGCCGACGTGTTCAGAAGCACACTTACCTGGCTATGTTGTACTTGCTGATCAGTTCAAAGAAAAAGGAGTAGACTTCATTGCCTGTGTATCGGTTAACGATGCATTTGTGATGCAAGCTTGGGGAGAGGCGCAAAACGCTAACGAAATCCTAATGCTGGCAGATGGCGATGCAAGCTTTACTAAAGCACTTGGATTGGTAAAAGAGACGGGATCTTTTGGTGGCATTCGTTCTGAACGCTATGCGATGATCGTTGAAAACGGCGTAGTGACCACACTGAACGTAGAACCGCCTAAAACGTTTGAAGGCAGTAAAGCAGAAGCGATTCTGGCGCTGCTTTAATCGTTGTGATTAGAACCGCTCAAGGCAGTTTTGGTCTGCCTTTTTATTGAGTTCATTCCACCCACTTTTTCATATCAAAAAACAAATCATCTTCAGAAATCACGTCAAAACCCAGCTTTCGATACAACTCTAACGCAGGCACATTATTTTTAAAGCAGCTAAGAGTAACGGGCAGCGCTTTGCCTTTCGCTTCTTGCTCAACTCTATTCATCGCTTTTTGCGCAAGCCCACGACCTTGTGACTGATTGAATACAACAAGTAAATGAACATGCACACTCTTGGACGTGGATTTGTGTATAACTAAGCCCACTTTGTTCCCCTCAAACTCTAACCAAAAAAACCATTCTGGCTTTAGCCTATTGGTGAAACCGTTATATTGATAGGCTTCGTCCCAGCCCAATGCCTCATCAATGGTAGGCTTCATGTATTCTTTAAAAATTGGGTAAGCGTTGGAATATTCGCTCTCAGAGAGAGGCGTTAAATTTAAATTGCTATTCAATGTTGTCTTAATATCCGTTCTGGCTATACGTCCAAATTCACTGCTTTAAACGTTGGTGGAAGTTGATGGGAACATTCAAACAAATCGTGCATATCAGGATGACATAAGCCAAACAAAGGAAGCGATGCTGCACCTATAGAAACGGTGTGAAGGCTGTCTTTAGCAAGCGTAATTCGTTGGCGAGTCCGCTCGTGGCGTTCACAAATAGAAGGAAAAAGCGGCAGTGTTGCATCCACCAGCCTTTCCATAACACGTTCGGATAGCTGACTTCCCAACACTATGCTTTCTGGCTCAAATAAGTTTTCAAGGATGTTAATGGCAAATCTTAAGCGTTGACCGGATTCATCAATCCAACGTTGAACCACTTCATCATGCTCCCAATGTTCATCAATAAATGCAGGAAGCTGAAGATCTGAACCAGAATAATTCAGCATGGTTTTTAGCGCTTGTAGCGACAAGTGAGTTTCAATGTAATCTGTCGAACCTGAATTGTGCCAATGAATTCGACCAATTTCTCCGGCATTACTCCATGCCCCTTTATAAGGCTGGTTGTTGGTAATAATACCTGCCCCCAAACCGTTACCAATATAGAGGTAGATAAAATTATCCAGCCTGTCTCCACGGCAGCTAAAACTGTGGCTAATAGCGGCAGAGGTTGCATCGTTTTCCAAATAAACCGGATAAGCCAGCTTTTCACTCAATTTGTGCGTTAAATCCAGCTTGCCCCACGCTTGCCAAGCATTAGCAACTGGGTGGTGCTCCGTGTCATCTTTGAGCAGGGTCGCAACGGCCACCCCCACTCCGATGAGCAACTGGCGAGAATTCGGTACCATATCGAGCAACCTGTTTACCACTCTATCAAGTTGGCTTATCACGTAATCAGGCTCTAGGCTTGTTAGCTCTGCTTGGTAATCTGCCAGCAAATTTAGGTTGAGGTCCACTAAACTTGCATTCACAAACCCCTGTTCAATCTGTAATCCAATAGACAAACACGAAGCAGGGTTCACTTCTAGCAACGTTTGGGGCTGCCCTCGCTTACCTTGCACCTTACCTACTTCTAGGACATAGCCTGTTTGAATAAGCTCTCGAACCAAGTTGGTGATAGTTTGGTTCCTCAGCCCAGACTGCTGTGCCACGCTCACACGGCTAACCCGAGGGTGCTGTCGAATAATTTCGAATACCACACTCAGATTTGAACGCTTGGTATGTTCGTGGTTCTTACCTTTCACCTTGACTTCCTTGTTGAACTCTTACTTTCGAAAGTTTGTCTGTGCCTAAAATCAGCGATTCCTTAGGTTACCTCTGATCGGAGGAGAAACAAGTTAACAAAATCCCACAATTGGAAAGCCGTTCGGTTTAATGATGAAAATATCCCCAAGTGCCCCCAATAATCCTTCCACCCTAACTCATTGAATTCACAAAAACTACGAAATAAATTCAAATTCAGATCACAATTAATTGATCAAAAAATATACAACAATGACCTTTCTATCATTTAATTCCATTCAATGGATTTATTTACTCAACTCGAAAATGTGCGATTCCAACGCATCCGCAAATTCAGGTTGACTCGGGTCGACAGACCCTAACACATGGAGGTGATATGAATAAGTTCTTACCACTTTTAGCGCTGAGTATATTGGCGGGTAGTTATACGCTTAATGCTCAAGCTGAAGAAGTCACAGTGTTTTGCAGCTCATCTGGCGTGGAGTTACAGCTCTGCAAAGATGGAACGAACGCATGGGCAAAAGAAACCGGCAACAAGGTGACTGTTGTTACCTTGCCAGCAAGTTGGGATGACGTATTGCCTCTTTATCAACAACTGCTGACGGCTAAATCTAAAGATATAGATGTACTTATCTTGGATACCATTTGGCCTGGGGCGTTGAAGTCTCACCTTCTCGATATGAATGAGTACGCCAAACCAGAGAGTATTTCTCAACATTTCAAAGCCGCGGTAGAAGGCACAACGGTTAACGGAAAAGTCCTTTCTATTCCTTGGTACATGGACACTGGCATGCTTTTCTATCGGAAAGATTTGCTCGAAAAATATGGTTACAACCCACCCCAAACCTATCAAGAACTCACAAAAATTGCGCAAGACGTTCAAGCGAAAGAGAGAAAATCAGGAAATCCAGATTTTTGGGGATACGCCTGGCAAGGTCGGTCATATGAGGGCTTAACGTGCAATGCGATTGAGTGGTTTGGCTCGACCGATGGCGGCACAATTATTGATGAAAATGGCGACATTACCGTCAATACTTCTGCCAACCGCGAAATTCTCAAAACAGCGTCAAGTTGGATAAATACAATCAGCCCACCGGGCACGCTAAACTACGACGAAGAGTCGTCTCGTGGTGTTTTCCAAAATGGGAACGCCCTTTTTCACCGTAACTGGTCGTATGTATGGAGCCTTGCCAATTCGGAAGATTCCGTCATCAAAGACAAAGTAGGTGTGGTTGCACTGCCGAAAGGCACCCCTGATGGCATCCACGCTGGCTGTTACGGCACCGCACTGCTTGGGGTATCCAAGTATTCTCGCTCTCCTGAAACCGCAGTGAGCTTAGTGAACTACCTGACGGGCATGAGCGAGCAAAAACGCCGCGCAATTGAAGCCAGTTACAGCCCCACTCTGCCTGCGCTGTACAACGATTCTGATGTTTTAAAAGCAAATCCGTTTTTATCCGACATGCAGACATCGTTCGCCAATGTGGTTGCCCGCCCTTCACAGGTAACTGGCGATCAGTACAGCCGAGTGAGCAACACCATTTGGAAACAAGTTCATAAAGCACTGTCTGGAGAGGTCAGTGCCGATAAAGCGCTTGAACAAATGGAGTCGGAGCTGAAAAGGCTGAAAAAACGCGGTAAGTGGTAAACCATGCCGTGCTTTGGCAGGCAGTAAAGCGAATTGGGTTACTGCCTGCCATACTTTTACTGGATTCAGATGATTTCGTTTCGAACATAGATAAGGACGACAAGCTGTTATGTTGAACTCACCGATTAGACTTGGGCTGATTGGGCTAGGAGAAGCGGCGCAAAGCCTTCATTTGCCGACTTTGTTTCACCATCCCGACAAATTTTGCGTCACCGCAGTATTCGATATCAGCCCAACCTTGGTCAACGAAGTTTGCCAACGCTACCACGTGAAAAGCGGCTATCACACCGTTGAAGAAATCGTAAAGGATGACGCTGTTGATGCGGTCATAATCATGTCGCCTGATCCACTTCACTTCGAACATACCAAACTCGCCATCGCCCACAACAAATCCGTTCTATTGGAGAAACCCAGCTGTTTGTTACCACGACATGTTGAAGAACTCATCAAACTGGAAAAACGGCATCAGGTTTCTGTCACCGTTGGTTACATGCGTGTCTATGCTAAAGCCTTTTCATTGGCTCAAGAAAAACTGGATGAACTGGGAGATATAAAAAGCGTGCGCGTTAGGGATTTACAACGTGAAGGTGACCACTTCCTTCCGCAAGTCTCTGATTTGTACTACCCCGACGATCACGATAAGCGACAAATCGAACACGCTAAAGAAGCCGAACAAAAGCAAAGAGAGGAGTTACTCGGCAGTCGAGCACACTCCAACTTATTGTGGAAAGCTTATCGCGTGCTAACAGGCGCAGCCATTCACAATTTGGCCGCACTGCGACATCTCATTGACTCGCCTAAAAGAGTGGTGAGTGCGTTTGCTAATTCCAACGGTGAACACATTTCCATGACGATGGATTACGGATCCTTTTTTGCCACTTATGAAATTTTAATCGATAACATTCCTCGCGTGGATGCCAGTATCGAACTGACCTCTGATACCAAGAGGCTCAAAATCAATTACCCAACGCCTTACATTCGAAACTTGCCTACCACTCTTGAGTTTCAAAGTGGAGAGGGGCACCACCCTAGCGAAACTCATGGTCCATTTTACCAAGATCAATTTAACCTTGAGCTTCTGTATTGGCACCAAACCCTTACCCAAAACGCGCCGGTTTTAACGGGTCTTAAAGTGTCTCAGAAGGATCTTAATTTGGTCATGCAAGCCATCGACTCTATCGCAATCAATCTTGGAATCAACGATATCCCTAGCGATACAGCAACTAATGTGATGGGAGAACACGAATGACTAGCCAGATAACGCTCGCCACCTGTCCTTGCTCTTGGGGAGTTTGGTACCCAAAGGATCACCAACAACCGAGTTGGCAAAAGTTTCTGGATGAAGCCAACTTTTGCGGATACCGCACCATTGAACTGGGACCTTACGGCTACCTTCCGACGAATATTCGGGAGCTCAAGTACGAACTGGAAGCCCACAACTTGAACGTTTGCGGCGCCGCACATATGTCGGATCTCATAGTCCCTAACGCACTAAATACCATTCGATCGGATATAAGCAATATTTGCCCTACCCTGAAAGAATTAAATGCGCGCTATTTTGTGTTTATGGACGGCGACAGCCTTTATAAACACCCAAGCGATCGCAACCTCAACCTTACGGATTGGAAGCACATCATTAAGGTGATTTCTGAATCAGCAAAAATTGTAAAGGAAGAGTATGGATTGGATTATGTGTTTCACCCCCATGTTTCTACCTGCATTGAAAACGAACATCAAATTATCCGGCTGCTGAACGATACCCACCCCGACTACGTGAATCTCTGTTTCGACACAGGGCATCATCTATACACGGGTGGAGTACCCGAAGATTTCATTAAAGAATTCGGTTCGCGAATTCGCTACTACCACTTGAAAGACATGAATTCCGCTATTCGAGAGAAAGTGAAGCAGAAAAACCTCAGTGATGATGACGCTTTTGAACTTGGGGTGATGGTGCCGCTGGGTAAAGGCAACGTTAACTTCAATGCAATTAAAGCAGAATTGGACAGGCAAAACTTTCGCGGTTACGCGGTGATCGAACAAGACATTTACCCTGATATTCACAATATGGCACTCACGCATGCCAAAAGTAACCTCGCTTACATCAAACAACTTGGAATGGGGGTGTCATGACCCCCAACGCACTGAATACATACAACGTCCAATCCGCCAATGCCTTTGTGGGTATCGACATTGGTGGCACAAAAATGGCGTCGGCACTGGTCGATATCAACACCGGTCACATCCTGTGTGAAACTCAAGTTGCCACGCAAAAACAACGCCCAACAAAAGACATCATTACTGATATTCACAAACTGCTGTCTTACCACCTTGAGTTTGCGAACATCAAAGATATTCCGGTAAAAGGGTGCGGCATTGCCTTTCCAGAATTGGTGAACAATTCAGGAGAAATCGTCAGTGATTGGAATTTCGATCTTCGTTCACTAAGCCACTCTGATTTTCCCCTTAACAATGTGTTGTTTGAAAGTGATGTGCGAGTAGCTGGTCTGGCTGAAGCAAAACTGGGAGCGGGCAAGCCATACCAATCGTTCGTCTATGTGTCTCTGGGGACTGGGCTGGCATACACCTTATTTAACAATGGGGTGCCTTGGCGAGGGAAAAACGGCTACGCCATTCATTTTGCGAGTAGTGCCCTCACTGGGTGTACAGCAGATATGAAGCCGCTGAATTATCTGCCTGAAGCGCTGGTATCTGGCGCGGGGTTACTAGATTGCTGGAACATGAGCCACCCCGCGCAGCGCTATCACGATTTACCTGAACTGTTATTACAAGCGGAAATGGGCGCATCGAAAGAGCGCCAATACATTAAACTCGCTGGGGAGGTTTTGGGCAGTTTACTGGCACAAATGGTCAATATGTTAGACCCAGAAGCCATCATTTTTGGTGGTGGATTAGGTTGTGCTCAAGGCTTATACCATCACTGTATTGAAGCTACTCTGCGCGACCGAATATGGGCAGAAGATTGCAAAACCATTCCTGTTCATAAAGCGTATTTTGCAAGTAAAGCAGGGACGATTGGCGCGGCGCTTGCCGCATCTAAAATGGCGAAAGGTTAGGTATTTAAGTTCGCAAAAATAGGTGTGTTTTTAATCTGCGAACAAGGAAAGCTTAAACAAACACGATCTCAATAATATCTGGATATGTAGACTCTGGGAAAAAGGAAGACAACCCATGGAAGTTTTGTCTTTACATCAGGTAAACAAAACATACAGCAAGACCCCTGTTTTGCGAGACATCAACCTATCGATTCATCAGGGCGAATTCATTGTGTTCGTTGGTCAATCTGGTTGTGGAAAATCGACCCTTCTGCGCCTTATCGCGGGGCTTGATCTTCAAACATCTGGTGATGTTCGAATAGATGGCACAAACGTCAATGACGTTGCACCCGGGCAGCGTGGGTTAGCCATGGTGTTTCAGTCCTATGCGTTGTACCCACACATGAACGTTTGGGACAACATGGCATTTGCCTTAAAAACAGCTCGGCTTCCGAAACATGACATTTCAGAACGTGTCACTAAAGCCGCCGATATCCTTAAACTGGGATCGCTACTCGATAGAAAACCCGCTCAACTATCAGGCGGACAAAGACAGCGTGTCGCCATTGGCAGAGCGATAGTTCGTGAGCCTAAAATCTTCTTATTTGATGAACCCCTAAGTAACCTAGACGCCGAACTTCGCGTAGACATGCGGGTCGAAATCGCCACACTCCATAAAAAACTCAACGCCACTACCATTTACGTCACACACGATCAAGTTGAAGCAATGACGTTAGCCGACAAGATCGTTGTGCTCAATAACGGTGTCATTGAACAATTCGGATCACCGCTTGAGTTATACAACCACCCTATAAATCAATTTGTGGCAGGGTTTATTGGTTCACCCAAAATGAACTTTATTGAAGGAGATATGGAGGCTGACGGCTTTCATTTCCATGGTTACCACCTCGATATGGTGGATTCCAAAATTATGGGTAGAAAAATAACGCTTGGCATTCGTCCAAAAGACCTCTCTCTAACAAGCAACCCAAAGAAAGCCGATCTAAAAGCCAAAATTACTCACACCGAAATATTGGGTGATGAAAGTTACGTGTATTGCAACGTTGGGTCACGCATGAAACTTGTCGTAACACTGGATGGGCAGCAGCATCTTGAAGCTAACCAAGAGGTGTATCTGGTTTTTAACTGGGATCATGTGCATTGCTTCGATACCCGTGGCATCAATATCGATTACCAAAATAGCGATCGCCCACAATGCGATAGCGAATCCACTCAGCCGCGAAATACGGAAGAATAGGTTGAGCCCGTATGAATAAAGAAAGTAAACCATCCGTCGGGTTCCGGCTCAACCAACAAAAAGTCTACGAAGCGTGGCTCTATATTCTCCCTATGGCGCTTGTGCTGGCGGTGGTCGCCCTTTATCCATTGCTCAAGAATTTTTACTTCTCGTTTACGGATGCTTCGTTAATGGAGCCCGAACTTGCGAGTTGGATAGGGTTAGAAAATTACACTTACTTGCTCACTGATTCATCGTGGTGGAATTCGGTTTGGAACACGCTTTATTTTGCGGTGGTGTCTGTGGCACTGGAAACCGTCATTGGGCTTGGTATCGCTCTAATTTTGAATGCGAACTTGCCTACCAAAGGCATTATGCGTGCGGTCGTGTTGGTGCCTTGGGCTATCCCGACCATCGTCTCTGCAAGAATGTGGGAGTGGATGTTCCACGATCAATATGGCGTGATAAACCAAATTGGCATGTCGATTGGCATACTGAGTGAAAAGATCGCATGGACAGCGGACCCACAATGGTCGATGGCTGCGATTATCTTCGTCGATGTTTGGAAAACCACCCCCTTTATGACGCTGTTGATCTTAGCTGGTTTGCAAATGCTCCCAAAAGACATCTACGAGGTGGCGAAAGTGGATAATGTCCCTGCTTGGCGAGTCTTTTGGCACATCACGTTACCCCTGATCAAGCCAGCCATTTTGGTGGCGGTAGTATTCCGATTGTTGGATGCGCTGCGTATGTTCGATTTGGCGTATGTGTTAACAGGAAGCAGTGAGTCAACGATCACTATGTCGATATTTGCGCGTAAGCAGTTGGTTGATTTTCAAGACATGGGGTATGGGGCAGCGGCTTCAACTCTGTTGTTCTTCATTGTTGCCTTAGTGACGATCGGGTATTTGTACTTATCCCGCAATAGCTTAATGTCTAAGGAGTCAAGATGAAGAACTCCACCAGAAATCGCCTCAGCAAAGGGCTGTTCTACATTTTGGTCGCCATTATTGCGCTGTATACCCTATTTCCATTCTATTGGTCTATCGTATCCTCGTTTAAGCAAGGGGCTGATTTATTCAAAGTCGAGTTTTTCCCAAGTATCCAGTGGGACAACTACATCAGCGTCCTCAGCAATGGTACGTTTTTACGCAATATTCTTAACTCGGTTATTGTCGCGACCGCGGTTGTTGCTGTGTCGCTATTCCTTTCTGTCACCGCGTCTTACGCTCTGGGACGAGTCAACTTTAAAGGAAGAACCACCATTTTGATGGCGATACTGAGTGTATCGATGTTTCCTCAAGTGGTGATTCTGTCAGGGCTGCTGGGCATGATAAACCTGCTTGAACTGTACAACACACTCTGGGCGTTGATCCTTGCCTATATGATCTTCACCCTGCCCTTTACGGTTTGGGTCATCACCACTTTTATGAAGGAGCTGCCCCAAGAATTAGAAGACGCCGCAAGAATGGATGGCTGCTCTACCTTTCGAATCATTACCCACGTGTTCTTCCCAATACTGGGGCCGGCTTTGGTTAGCACAGGTTTACTGGCATTCATTGCGGCATGGAACGAATTCTTGTTCGCCCTAACTTTTGTTCTCAATGATGAAATGCGCACGGTTCCTGTAGCCATTGCCCTCATTTCTGGCGCTAGCCGTTATGAATTACCATTTGGTGCCATTATGGCCGCTTCGGTCATTGTGACGGTTCCACTCGTTGTATTGGTTTTAGTGTTCCAACGAAAAATTGTATCGGGGCTGACAGCAGGTGCGATTAAAGGATAATTTATGAACGTCACTCAATTGAAAAACCACCAAGAAGTCTCGGCTTACCTCGCCCGTATGCTCACTAGCCAAATTCAAGTTACACCAGATTCAAGGATCATACTCGCTTCTGGTGGTACACCATCTTTAGCGTATGAAATTACAGGGGAACAGCTACTAGGAGTCGATACCTCCCGCGTCACCATCATAAAACTGGACGAATGGGTTGGGCTACCCGAAACCAGCGGCAGCAGTTGCGAGTATCAACTGACCCATGAAGTGATAAAACCATGGGGGATTGAACCACACCACTATATTTCTTTTAATGGGTCCGCGAGTGATATTTTAAGTGAAGCGCTGCGCGTTAAAAGCCAGCTAACCGCATACCAACCTGCACACCTTTGCGTTTTGGGGATAGGGCTTAACGGACATATTGGATTCTTAGAGCCTTCCCCTTCTTTGCCGCATCGTTCAAGCGTTGTACCACTGCATGCTATGTCGAAAAACCACCCTATGGTCAAAAATCAGTACGAGGTATCGCTCGGTATCACCATTGGAATTGGCGACATTATGGAGTGTGAAAAAGTCGTCTTAGTAGCAACGGGGGAACACAAGCAACAAATTCTCGCTCGATTGCTGGAGAGTGACATTTCCACATCACTGCCTGCTAGCCTATTGAAACTGCATCCCAACGTTGAATTGATAGTAGATGATAGTGCGATGTTTTAAGTTTCAGTACTAATGTTAAGGAAGATATAGCCAAGTGATCCTGTATCCTTTTCTTACGATACGTAGGACGATCTGAGTATTGAGCAGCTAACACCCAGATCGATGGCGAGTCTACAATCTCAAATATTCGCTATACAGATAGTCAATTTGGTTTCTATCATCATTTTTAGAGATTGTGATGACGCAACTGAATTCCGCACCGTTCATATCATCAAATCGAGGTTTTCTTGGATCTACCCCTAGCTCAGCAATGGTGTATGACGCTTGATCTGCATTAGGAATCAACTGACCATTCATTCGCCACTGATAAGACTCAACTTTTTCATCGTCCTTCAATTCACTGTCAGCACTTACTGAGAGAGTATTACCCACAGCAGGTGTTCCAGAAATATGCAACAGAGGGCGAGCTTGGCGGAATGCTTTACTGCTGAGTTTAGGCGCATCAATTGTTTGATGGTTAATAGCCGAAAGGGTTTCTTCAATAACAGGTTCATTATTACCATCCAAGATAATATCACCATTTCCGTCTCTGGCGTACCTGACATAGTCGCCTATCACATCTGAATTACCTCGTAGATCCACATCACTAATGGTATTTTCGAAAGACAGATTGTTGACGATTTCACCAGTCCAAGGAACGCGAACACTAGTACACAAACGAACCGAGGAGACACGATTGTGATTAATCAGCATGTCGAAACGTCGCTGTTCATTTTCTCGATCATTTGTATTCCCTAGGTCAAACCCAGAGATAATAATTCCTGACACCATCCCCAAGTGACCTTCGACGGTGTTGTCATAAATACTAATGGAATGCGATATATTCTCAGACGCAGCTCCTATGCCAAAGGTATTTGCAGCGGCTGAATGCCCCACCGGAAGCCCCCCTGAGAATAGTAAATTATGTCGGCAAGTACCTTGACGACCACTCAAGCTCACACCAAAATATTTCCCCCCTATTTTACAATTCTCAACCAGATAGTGATTCCCTTCGATGGCTATAGAGCCCTTCAGGCTAGTTGACTCGCTAGATTGCAAGCATACACAATCATGTATCCAGAGATCATAACAACGACCACTCAACCCATCGTCTTCTTCACTGAATTGTATGCAATCCGCACCTCCACCTAGTGGTGCATCAAAATAACTGAATGCGATCTCCATAGGTCGTTGTGCGCCAGCTTCTCTGTTAATTGATTTGCCATAAACTCCGTCTCCATACACATTCTTTATACGTAAAAAATCAATTTTAGTCCCTTTTGACCTAAGTAGCCTTATTCCTGACGAGTTAGCATGATCATTGTTCCCAGACACAGTTAGTCGGAGTAACGCTAATTCATTCGTGGTATAAATATACAGAGGAACATTTCCATTTAGATTAGTACCTGATAAATCTGAATTCTCAGAATCAAACTCAATATCCTTAATTTCTGTGTACCCACTGTCTGTAATGACTTTGTTGTTTGGGTATTTCCTAACTTCGACTAGATATAGGCGGTCATTGCTATTATTTTTTGCTAACGCCGTATTAGTTGTTAGGATCATCTTAGGTTTATTTAAGAATGGGTCACCAAAAGCACCAATCGTTTGATTTTTGCTTATTATGATACCAAATTCGAATATATCACCTCGCCTATAGAATATTTGTCCATATGACGTGTATGGGATTGGGATTGAGATTTCTGATTCCAGTATAGGTTTGTGTGGCTGTTTCCCGTCATTGCCTGTATCCCCGCTTTGAACAATGAATAGTGCATCCGTTGTGTCATCATAGACGGATACTTCCAGTTTAGTAGTTTGAGTCAGACCATTTCGTATTCTGGTTACTTCGATAATACGTGATTCCGTCGTCACAATTTGGGAGGAATCCTGAACACTTAACACACCATCGATTAGCTGAAACCCCGCTGAATCTCCAGATAAATTCCATAGATCTCCGAACTGGTTTTTGCCTATACGACCTAGAACGTAACCGTTAGGTGCATCGATCCCGACTCGCAGACATTCAAAAAAAAGATATTCACGATCACGCCCTTCCAAGGTGTCAAAAGGAGGCGGTAAATTATCCATATCAAGCTCAGGAATTAAGCTTCGCTGACTACTAGCGCTTGTATCTCTTTTCACACTATATAAGTGTTCCCACAAAGGATTAGATATCGGCACCCCCGGAGAAATATCTGCCGTTGCTAAATAATGATGAATAAAGCCGTCTTCAATAATTCGAACTTCTGAGCCCTTGATATAATCTAAATCTATATCGTGAACTGTTATCGCGTAGTCCCTTTTCTTTAACTCTATGGTCATATTATTTCTTCCCTAACTTTTTGTGACGTTGATCTAATTAACTATTGACGCTTTTATAAATTAACACCACAATATCAGTCACTCAATATTAGAAAAGAGTCATATCGAATTTAAACAATCCATCGTAATATTTATCCCTCTCAAGGTAATTTATATTTTTAAAAATTTAATATTTAAAACAATAAAGCATTAGTAAATAATGACTAACGTATAGAAATATTAAATTGAAAGCTAATTAAATACTAAGTAATCACTCATTCTGAGAATTCGAAAACTTGCTTTATCATCAGACCTCAATATTTTCCCTCACAAATGTGTACCAATCGTCTCACTCTCTTTTCATACCACTCTTGGTTTCCATGTGGCATAACCTTAAAAATTCCCCCACTTCAACAGCAATCTAAGGTGACTTGGTAAAGGCAAAACACAGCAAACCATGCTAGAATCTGCGCCACTATTTGCACCGTGTTATAGGTGCACGCTTAAATATCAATTGGATTTCTTCATGCCATTTTCCAAATTAGGACTCAGTCGTCCGATCACTACCGCTATTGCCGAGCAAGGTTACGACTCCCCAACGCCGATTCAGGAACAATCCATTCCGGTTGCTCTGCAAGGGAAAAACATCATTGCAGCGGCGCAAACTGGAAGCGGTAAAACCGCTAGCTTCGTGCTGCCTATTTTGGAACAACTGAGCCAATCAGAAACTCAGCGTAAAAAGCGTTTCAGAGCATTAATCTTAACGCCGACTCGTGAACTCGCCGTTCAGGTTAATAAAAGCATTAAAGTGTACGCCAAACATCTGAACCTAAAATCGCTTGTGGTTTACGGCGGTGTAGATGATAAGCCTCAAAAGCAAAAGCTGATTGAAGGCATCGATATTCTGGTGGCGACACCAGGGCGTTTGCTGGATCTTTACACTCAACGTGCCGTGCATTTTGAAGAAGCGGAAATATTGGTTCTCGACGAAGCCGATAAAATGCTCGACATGGGCTTTATCGACGACATCAACAAAATCATCGAGCGCTTGCCTGTTGATGTGCAAAACCTGCTGTTTTCTGCCACGCTTTCTCGTAAAGTTCGTGACCTTGCGAAAACCGCTGTACCGAACCCTGTCGAAATTTCTTTGCACCTACAAAACGCTGAAAAGCCAAAGATCGACCAGTGGCTAGTGACGGTAGATAAAGACAAGAAATCAGCATTGTTGAGCCATTTGATTCAAGAGAATGACTGGGACCAAGCACTTATCTTTATAGAAACCAAACATGGTGCAGCGAAGTTAGTTTCTCAGCTAGAGAAACGCGGTATTCAAGCGGAAGCATTCCACAGTGGTCGCAGCCAAGCTATTCGCGGGCAAGTCTTAGCGGATTTTAAATCTGGCAAAGTAAAATACTTAGTGGCGACAGGCGTTGCAGCCCGTGGGATAGACATCACCGAACTCAGCCGAGTGGTGAACTACGATTTACCTTTCCCGCCAGACGAATACGTGCACCGCATTGGCCGTACGGGTCGTGCAGGTAAATCAGGTGAAGCGATCTCTTTTGTATCCAAAGACAACTTCAAAAATCTTTGCATGATTGAGAGCCTAATGGGTGAATTGATTGTGCGTAAAGAAGTGGAAGGATTCGCACCAAGAAAAGAAGTGCCTATTTCTATTCTAAATTATGTGCCTAAGAACAAACGTAAGCCTAAAGATAAAAGCTAAAAGCGCTCGCAACCTATTGTGAGATGTTTGGTAATACCCTCCGTTACTACTCCCCCATAGCAAAACCTCATCGACTGAGCCCTCAACCGAGGGCTTCATCACGAAAAGTACCCCCACGTGTTACGCAAGTCACCTCAAGCTACTCACTCCACTTGGTATTCAGGTAACAAATCCGTCTAAGCGAATTTTATGTTCAATGAATGCAAAAACTATGACAGGTTGAACGAACCTCACGTACATAATTATTGTTATTTCAGTTAATTACCGAAGTTTGCGAGTGATTTATAAATTAAAGGTCAGTGCGATTGTTTCTAGAGTATTGGGTTGATAGCTTGCCAGCAGAAGTATCCGATATCTATTTAAATAAGAGGTAAAAGATCTATGAAAAGCTTCACCTTGCGCCCTTTATTCGTTTCCACAGTGTTGGCAACGATGACACTCTCCGCTGCTCATGCCGCGACCACAACTTGGCCGGGTCAAGAAGTGGGTGTATTAACCTATAACCTGACGGCCGACAAGCTGATTAAAACCGGTCCGATTCGCTTAGGGCAGATGGATTTAAATATCTCCGATGCAGAGCTTGATCAAATTCGAGCCAGCGCCCCCGATCAAGCTACAGCAGACAAGCTTGTCGAAATTGCGATCCTGAAGCGAAAGGTATGGCGAGCACCTTATTCTTTCGTCATCCCAAATGAGCGACCACATTGGGCAATGGCCATGGCGCACGCTGCACAGCTTTTCAAAAACGTGACAGGGATTGATGACCCTTACCACAGCGCAAATCTATATGCAGCCAAAACGCTGCAAGAAAGTGCAGTTGGCGCCGACTATGACGCCAAAACCTTTACTTATCCGACGCCTCCCACCTATAAAGACCAAGATCCAAATCACTCCAATTATGGTATCTGGAGTACGCTACATAACGGCAGAACCAAACACGATGGTTTCTTCCAATTAGAAGGACATATGTATTCTGCTTACGGCGAAATGATGAGGATGTTCCCTAATCGTTTCTACAAAGGCATCAAACCAGATTCGGTTTACAAAGCAGTCGAACCTTATGAGATGACCTCGCCTATCTATAATGCGGTGTTTAAACCTGAACAAGGAAAAAACAGTTTTGTTCCAAGCGCCATCGGTGCATCGTACTACAACATTTTTGCTTACTACATTTTGGCGCGATCTTCAGATAACTTCGGCGAATTTGTCGTTGAATCAAAAGATCCACTGGCATTAACTAAGCTGATTTCTGTCGGTTACAACCGAGGACTGAGCCCTAACAGCATGGCGTTGAATCCTTTAAAACCAGATGTAAGAGCGCACTGCGCGTCTTTGACTGTCATTGACGAATGCTTCGACCCAGAAAACCAAGGTGGTTTCGGAACCAGTTACCTCTATCAAGTGCCGTACAAAGCAGTAGAACTTAAAGACGTCGCCGAAAATAACGGTCCTGGCTACCCAGGTTACTACACCAGTCAAATTGACTGGGCAACGGTAAGCAGCTATTTGGATGCGCTTGGACCACTCTACACACCTGAAGAAATTACCTCGGCTAAAGCTTCTGCAAAAACAGCATTTGATGCGGTTGCGAAACAAGGAAGCATAGATTTTGCGAACCAATTTGGCGGTGTTCTTGATGCTATTTTGTTGTCACTTCCAGTGGACACGCCTTGGACACAGTTATGTAAAGCTGATGGCGGCGCGTATGACGCATTCAACCGTGATGGCACCTTTAAAGGTGTTGAGCACAGCTACCGATGCAAGCCAGAGACTGTGAGCAAGCCACTTATTTTAGGTACTCGCGTTGGCGACAGAGCACCAGTTGCGAGAGCCGGTGATGACCAGATCATTAGCCACGAAAAAACCGTTACACTTGATGGCTCTAAATCTTTTGACCCAGACGGCGACTCCATCACTTATTCATGGAAACAAGTTAGCGGCGCACCAGTAACTTTAACAGCACAAGGTTCTCAAGCATCGTTCTCTGCCCCTTCCGTCACGGCGACAAGCGTGCACAACTTCCAACTTACGGTCACAGGTAATGGAAAAACAGGCACCGACGAAGTGGTAGTAACATTACGACCTAACCAAGCACCAGTTATTGCTTACAAACCCGTGAAAGATATCTTTATCGGCGATACGGTCACAATTGATGCAAGTAAAACCATTGATCCTGATGGAGACACTGTCAGCTACCGCTGGGCTGGGTTACCTGATGGTTCCGTGGTAAACACAACCACACCAACAATCAGCTTCAAAGTGCCAGCTGCTACTACCTACACAATTGAATTAACTGCCACCGATTCGCTAAATAATACAGCGGTAGCGGCGATTCCTGTTGTCGTTGAACTGGTAGACGCAGGCTCCACATGGGATCCAAACAAGATTTACCAAAAAGGGGATATCGTTCGTCACCGCAATAAAGAATTTACCGCGCAGTGGCATACTCAAAACGAAGAACCAGGGGTTGCGGAAGTGTGGTTGCAATCTTACGGGTCTGAAGTGACTGAGTGGGATCCAAAACGCATCTATGGCAAAGGTGATCGAGTGCTATACAACGGCGCAACTTGGGAAGCGAAATGGTATGCCAATTTTGAGAATGTTCCCGGTATCGATGGCGCTTGGAACAAAGTATAACTAACCACTATTACTTATTGCTAGTTAATTAAAGGAGAGCATAAGCTCTCTTTTATTGTGACCTTTATTCCATGTTTATTTTCAAATAATGTTATAACCTCTCAAATTTAGAACCATACAATGAAATTTAACCAACCCCAAAGAAGAAGTTAAATAAAAAAACAGTAAAATATAATTTATTAAAAACCACATTCCATTTAAGCTAACACCCCCCATAAATCTTTTAAAGAACTCCGCTCTTAATGAATAACAAACTCAAAACTCACTGATAATTATAACTTTTATCATCCAGATCCGAAAAGTTAGCGTCTTAACAACAAAAATGTGAACTGTGAACAATCAGAAGCTGAAATATAAAAATAATAATTAAATAATAAAACTTTCACTTTTTCCAAAACTCTAACTCTCACTTCCCTTCTTTGCATAGCGTCATTTAAAGCGTACATTTTCTTTTATTAAAAACGAAAGAAAAAACATCATAAAAGTTTAATGGAACAAATGTGATCGAGTTAAATAATAAAACTATTTTTAGCTGATTAAATACTTAAACACGATTCTAACATTGATAAATCGCTAGGAGAAAACATGAAAAATCCATGGCTAACAACCTGTCTATTAAGTGGTGTTGGTATTTGTACATCTGCAATTGCTAACCAAGAATTTCGCGTTCACCCATATTTACAAAATCCGACGGATAGCGGCATGACCATCATGTGGTTATCAAACAAAAAATCACCTGGTGAAGTGACACTACAGCAACATGGTAAGAATATAGTGTTCACTTCAACACCAAGAGAAGCCAAAGAGTTACGTTATTTTCCGACAGAAATAGAGAAATATGGAAAAGAGTTAGCCAGTTCCAGCGCACCTTACATTCATAGTGTCACCCTATCTGGCTTGAATGCTGGAACAGAATACAATTACGCAGTTACACAAAACGGACAAACCTATAATGCCACTTTTACCACAGCACCGAGTAAAGATGGGAACGTTCGGTTTGTCGTGTATTCCGATTCAGAAACAGAGCCTGAATCGACAGGTCGAACCCGTCGCTGGTCTGAACCATTTGGCGACTTTAACCGACAGTATATAGTTGACCAGACAATAGGCTACCAACAGAACATGAACGTGATTTCATCAAGACAGCCAAATTTTAACGCCATTGCAGGGGATTTGGTTGAGTCAGGGAATGAACAACGTGATTGGGATGAATTTTGGCGACACAATTCCGGCGAGCTAGGTAATGTGGCTTCGCGTGTTCCCATCTTGCCAGCAATAGGTAACCACGAAAACTACCCAGGCCCTGATGGCGGCAAAAATGAGTACGTAGAAGATCTCTCTGCCCAAGCTATTGCTCGCTACCAAACCTATTTTGATGTACCAGACAACGGTAGCAAACGCTCTGTGTTTAAAGACAGATATTACCGAGTGGACTATGGTCCCATCACATACATCACTATAGACACGTCCGACGGCAAAGCCGACAAATCGAGCCAAGATACCAACTGGCGTTTGACAGGGATAAACGCCCCAGATTTCAACCCAGGTTCAGAACAGTATCAATGGTTAGAAAAACAACTGGCAGACGCCCAAAAAACAGCCCAATTCACTTTTGTACAGTTTCATCATGTACCTTATTCCGTCGGTCCACATGGATTTCCGACTGGCGACCAAGGTTTTGAAAAAGGCCAGGATAACCAGTCTGGCGTGCCTGTAAGAGTCCTCACTCCGTTGTTCAAAAAATACGGTGTCGATGCCGTATTTGCAGGGCACGATGAGATGTACGAGCACTCCGTCGTAGAAGGTATTCATTTTTACGATGTTGGTATTGGCGGCGACGGGCTTCGCGGCCCCTATTTCGGTAAAGATGGTAAATACGATGTCCCGCTAGATAACCCTCACCAAGTTTTTCTCGCTCACCTTGACGCTCCGGAGAAATGGGAAGGCAAAAAGCTGGTTAGTGGTGGTAAGCACTACGGTCATTTAGAAGTGAATGTTCAGAAAAGCGAGAAAGGAACATGGTCGGCGGAAATTGCCCCTGTCTACGTATTCCCAATGATGGACAAATCCGGATTTATCCAAAGCTGGGAAAGAAGAGTGTACGACGATGTTGTTACTTTAACCAACTGAGCGAACTAGTTGTTATGCGTGCCAGCGCGTACAAGCAAGCATATGAGTAACCGGGTATATGGGTGACTGAATATATTAATAACTAAGTATATCAGTCACTAACTCGATGGCTTCCTTGTCTACGCTGGCACATTTTTTAAAGCGAGAAGCCTTATTGTGCAACTGTAGGATGTTTGTTACCCCTAAATTATTCGATAAAAAGTGAGCCCGATTATGAATGAGTTTGATCGCTTAGATTTTAGATAGTTTGAGTTACTCGATAACTTAAGCTGTTTGAAACTTAAGCTGTTTGAAACTTAAGCTATTTGAAACTTAAGGTGTTTGATGCCAAGGCAACGTGAGCTAAAGTTAAGCATATACCAATAGCAGAATACGTTTAACCGCCAATGACTGACACAGCAAAACGTCGCGAAGCCATTTTGAGCCACATCCAAACTCACCAGCAAGGTGATGTCAATGATTTCGCGGAGCAATTCCAAGTCTCTAAAGTCACCATTCGAAACGATCTAAATTACTTAGAAAAACAAGGGTGTGTGACTCGATGTTATGGCGGGGCAAAGCTAAACCATCAATTTGCATTCGATCAACCCTTAAGCGACAAACAACAAATCAACAACCGTATTAAGTCCGAGCTCGGTGCTTACGCCGCGAACTTGATCAAGGATGGTGACACCATTTTGCTTGATTCCGGATCCACCACCGAACAAATTGCCCATCACTTAAAAGGCAAACATAATTTAACGGTGATGACCAACGCCATTAATATCGCCTACCATCTTGCCACCCAAGATGGCGTTGATGTTATGGTCACTGGTGGCGTCCTTCGTAAAAACTCTTACTCACTCTACGGTGCGGCTGGAGAGCACCTACTTGCAAGTTACCGTTTTAACCTCTTGTTTATTGGGGTAGATGGGTTCGACAAAGAAACGGGAATCAGTACGTCCCATCAAGGGGAAGCTGAGGTCAACCGAAAGATGCTTGCGTCAGCGCAGACCGTTGTCGCCATTACCGACTCGTCGAAGTTCGATCGCCAAAGCTTTTGCTCGATCGCACGCCCAGAACAAATCGACATACTGATTACCGATAGCGGTATTCCGGTTGGCTACGCAGAAGCTCTCAAAGCCAAAGGCATTGAAGTGCACATCGTCACCGTCACTTAACCGTATTATGTGGTAAAGCCTCCCACCCCAATTCCTTTCTTCAATTCAGTATTATTCAAACCTTTTATCTACCCCTATTACTAAAAATGTGATCTTACGCATGAGTCACTTCGAAATCTTGCTATAGCTCACTCTTTCATTGCCCCTTTCAGTTCTGAAATCGCAGATCAATGGTGTGATGGTATCTATTGACTGAAACATCAAAATTAAAACGAAAGTCAAACCTTTCACTTCTCACGAAACGAAAGGATTTTAGCCCCAAGAACGAAAGACAATCACCTGTGATCGACCTTTCATTTTTGTTTCACCATGCCTGATTTAATTCACAACAACAGACACAAGAACATTTCAGCTGTCGATGAAAAAAGAAAGGCAACGGTAATGACGAGTACACAAAGACGACAAAAAATCATGGAGCACATTCGTTCGCAAGGCTCAGGAAAGGTCGATGAGTTTGCAGATGAGTTTGATGTGTCGGCGGTAACCATTCGCCATGACCTCAATTTGTTGGAGAAAGAAGGCTGCGTTTTCCGGTGTTACGGTGGCGCAAATTTGAATCCGAATTTTGCCTTCGATCAGCCTCTTTACCGAAAAGATCAACTTAACCGCAGTACCAAGCAAAAAATTGCTCACGCTGCAGCAGCACTAGTGCAAGATGGGGAAGCCATCATACTCGACTCGGGCTCAACCATTGGGCTAATGCCGCAATACCTCACGAATAAGCAGCATCTTGTCGTTCTCACTAACGCGCTGAATACTGCGTATCAACTCAGCAACAATGAACAAATCGACTTACACGTGGTCGGTGGCAGTTTGCGCAGAGCGTCGTGCTCATTAACTGGGCATCACGGCGAACAACAAATTCGCTCTTACCTGTTCGATAAACTGTTCTTAGGAGTCGATGGGTTCGATTTGGGCGCAGGCATCACTACACCAGACAGCCTCGAAGCTCAAATCAACCGCACCATGTGTGATGTCGCAAGGCAAGTCATCGCGGTGACCGACTCCAGTAAATTCGGGCGTAAAAGTTTTTGCACGATTCGAGCCGCTAATCAAATCGACGTATTGGTCACCGACAGCAACATTCCTCATACCACTCATCAGGCACTCTTAGATATGGGTGTCGACGTCATTCTCGCCGATCAAACGGTCAATTAGGAACCACAATGAAAACTCTACAATCGCTGATTGAACAACATAAGCAAGGGCAAACCACTGGCATTTATTCCGTGTGCTCTGCTCACCCTTTGGTGTTGGAAGCCGCTATCAAACAAGCGGCTGCAGACAACCAATTGGTTTTGATTGAGGCGACGTCCAATCAAGTTAACCAGTTTGGTGGCTACACTGGCATGACACCTCTGAACTTTTCTGAACACGTGTTTCAGCTTGCAGAAAAACACCGTTTCCCCGCCGAGCGCATCGTTTTAGGTGGCGACCACCTAGGTCCTAATTACTGGCAGCATTTACCAGCACGTCAAGCCATGGAATATTCCGCGCAAATGATTCACGACTACGTGAGCGCGGGATTTAAGAAGATTCACCTTGATTGCTCCATGGCTTGTGCTGACGATAAGTCACCACTAAGTGAAAGTGTTATGGCAGAACGGGCTGCACAGCTTTGTGTTGTCGCGGAAAGCGCATGGAATGAAGCAGGTGGAGAACCCCCTCTGTATGTCATTGGTACAGAAGTACCCACACCCGGTGGTGCCCTAGAGTCGTTGCAAGAAGCAGGATTAGAACTCACCAGCCCAGAAAAAGCCATAGCGACATTAGACGCGCATCACCAAGCATTTTACGATGTAGGGCTGGAGCATGTTTGGTCACGCATCATTGGTTTAGTTGTCCAGCCGGGCGTCGAGTTCGATCATCACTCAATTCATCACTACCAAAGCAGGGCGGCTCAACCTTTGAGCAAGGTAGTGGAAGATCTGCCTCACCTTGTCTTTGAAGCACATTCGACCGATTACCAAAACCCACAGGCATACCATGAACTGGTTGACGATCACTTTGCGATTCTCAAAGTCGGTCCCGCGTTAACTTTTGCATTGCGCGAAGCACTCTATGGGCTTGAACGTGCTGAACAAGAATGGTTGGGGAGCCATGAAGCTTCTCACCTGCGCGACACGGTTGAACAAGTGATGCACGAAGAACCAGACTACTGGCGTTCTCATTACTCGAGTAAAGGACATCAACAATTCCTTGATTGCAGCTACAGCTTAAGCGACCGAATTCGCTATTACTGGACACACCCTAATGTCAAAAAAGCGCAAAACGCATTATTTAGCAACCTCGAGGCACGCCCATTACCTCTGACTTTACTCAGCCAGTATTTACCAAATCAGGCAAAAGCCATCCTACAAAATCAAATTCAAAACCTACCTGCTGACATTGTCATACACAAGATCATGGAAGTGACCAAAGTCTATTCCGCCGCTTGTTATTCCAATTCAGTGACGAGTAAGGAGACAATTTAATGACGACCTACTTAGGCTACGAACCCGCTTGGCTAGACCAGCGCAATGGCATTCACACTGCTCAAGAAATTGAACATCAACCGCGTTTGTGGCGACGTTTGGCAAACGATTTAGAAAGCCAATCGAATTCAATTAACGCGTTTTTATCGCCTCTATTATCGCGTTCAGATCTTCGCATCATTCTTACAGGCGCAGGCACATCGGCATTCATTGGTGACACTGCCATGCCTTTTGTTCAATCGAAGTTGAGCTATCAAGTTGAATCTATTCCAACCACCGATTTGGTTTCAAACCCAGAGCAGTACATTAACCCAGAGCGCCCTACTTTACTGGTCTCCTACGCTCGGTCTGGTAACAGCCCAGAAAGCGTTGCCGCGGTCGAACTGATTGATCAGCTCGTTCCCGAATGTTTTCACTTAATTCTGACGTGTAATGAAAGCGGAGCACTTTCTCGCTACGCGAATACCGCTGCCAACGCGTACTGCATGATCATGCCTGAAGGTTCTAATGATAAAAGCTTTGCCATGACGTCAAGCTTCAGCTGCATGCTGATGTCTACGCTGGTTTTATTAGGGGGCAACGATACAGATCAATCGCACACCAACATCGCCACCATTGCCAGCTTATGCGAGAACAAAATTGAGCAATGGCAATCCGCCATCAAATCGTTGTCTGCGCTGCCGTATGAGCGATTAATTGTGCTTGGTAGCGGCGGGTTTTCAGGGCTGGCGCGTGAAGCGTCGCTAAAATCGTTGGAACTCAGCGCCGGAGCAGTCATGACTGCGTTCGATTCTTCCCTTGGGTTCCGTCACGGTCCTAAGTTCACCATCAACGATAAAGCGTTGGTTATTCAGTTTATCTCCAGCGCCAACTATACCCGCCAATACGATATTGACTTGTTCAACGAAATCCAACGAGACCAGCAAGCCTTAAAGCACATTGCCCTCACTGAAAAAACGTTAGACAACACCAATGTATTCGAGCTTGGACAATTAGATGTGGATGAAGAATGGCTCTGCTTTCCTTACATCTTGTTCTGCCAAATGTTGGCATTTGAGAAATCACTTCAACTTGGGCTAGGGCCCGACAACCCTTGCCCAACAGGCGAAGTTAACCGAGTAGTACAAGGAGTGACTATTCATCCATTTAACAATGACATTAAAGGGAATTAATCATGCCAAATATCGTTTTAAGTCGAATTGATGAACGCCTCGTCCACGGGCAAGTGGGCGTGCAATGGGTCGGCTTCGCCGATGCCAACATTGTGGTCGTCGTTAATGACGAAGTAGCCGAAGACACTATCCAGCAAAACCTGATGGAAATGGTGCTGGCAGACGGCATCGCCATCCGGTTCTGGACGGTGCAAAAGACACTAGACACCATCCACAAAGCCGCTGACCGCCAACGCATCTTATTGGTTTGCCGTACCCCTAAAGATTTTCGCCTGTTGGTGGAAGGCGGTGTCCCAATTACCAGTATCAATGTTGGAAATATGCACTTTGTGGATGGAAAGAAACAAGTATCTAAAACGGTTTCGGTCGATGCCGAAGACGTCGAGGAGTTTCATAAACTCAACGCGCTTGGAGTGAACTGCACTGTACAAGGTGTTCCTACAGAAAGCGCAACGGATCTTTTTACGCTTATTTAGCAATAAGTATTTTAATAAATAAGGACAAACTCTCATGGAAATAGGACTCTTACAGGCGTTGATGCTCGGCATCCTTGCCTTCTTTGCTGGCCTTGATTTGTTCAATGGTCTCACCCACTTTCACCGACCTGTCGTACTTGGCCCGCTCGTGGGCTTGATCCTTGGCGACGTTCAAACCGGCATTTTGGTGGGCGGTACGCTCGAACTTATATGGATGGGCTTAGCGCCGCTCGCTGGTGCTCAGCCTCCCAATGTGATCATTGGAACCATCGTGGGCACCGCCTTTGCCATATCCACCAGTGTTGAACCGAATGTTGCCGTTGGGGTTGCGGTGCCATTTGCTGTCGCAGTTCAAATGGGGATTACCTTGCTCTTCTCCGCTATGTCGGCGGTGATGTCTAAGTGTGATGCCTTTGCTCGCGATGCCGATACTGATGGTATTGAACGCGTCAACTACTTCGCACTCGTTGTACTTGGCTCTTTCTACTTCCTCTGCGCTTTCTTACCGATATACCTTGGCGCAGAACACGCAGGAGCAGTGGTAAGTACCCTTCCAAAAGAACTGATTGATGGTCTTGGTGTAGCAGGTGGAATCATGCCCGCCATTGGCTTCGCTGTCTTGATGAAAATCATGATGAAAAACGTATACATCCCGTATTTCATTATCGGTTTCGTTGCAGCTGCGTGGCTAGAGTTACCTATCCTCGCGATAGCGGCTGCCGCAACAGCCATGGCGATTATCGACTTTATGCGCAAGTCAGAACCCACCTCTGTAACAGCATCAACTAAGGATCTTGAAGATGGAATCTAATGTGAGCAATGAATTTGACCTCCGCACTCAAAATACTGCGGTGCAACCTGCGACAGGCGTGGCTCAGGATGAGTACGAGGATAAAGAGGTTGGCGCGGAACTGACGAAAACGGACATTAACAAAATGGTTTGGCGTTCACTGCTTTTGCAAGCGTCATTCAACTTTGAACGTATGCAAGCAGCGGGTTGGTTGTACGGTCTCATCCCCGCACTGAAAAAGATTCACACCAACAAGGCGGATCTTTCCAAAGCGATGCAAGGGCACATGGGCTTTTTCAACACCCACCCATTCTTAGTGACGTTTGTTATGGGCATTGTGCTGGCAATGGAACGTTCCAAACAGAATATCAACAGTATTCAAAGTACTAAGATTGCGGTTGGTGCACCTATGGGGGGGATTGGTGATGCCATGTTCTGGCTAACGCTTCTGCCTATTTGTGGTGGTATCGGTGCCGACCTAGCCCTGCAAGGCTCCATTATGGGAGCAGTGTTCTTCATGGTTCTGTTCAACGTAGTCCACTTTGGCTTGCGATTCGGGCTGGCGCACTACGCGTATCGAATGGGGGTTGCTGCTATTCCCATCATTAAAGCAAACACCAAAAAAGTTGGGCACGCTGCATCCATGGTTGGGATGACCGTTATCGGCGCATTGGTCGCAACATACGTTCGCTTATCGACTACCGCTGAAATTACGGCAGGTGATGCCGTGGTCAAACTGCAAGCTGATGTTATTGATAAGCTCATGCCTGCCTTTTTGCCTCTGCTGTATACGTTAGCCATGTATGCCTTGGTAAAACGAGGCTGGAGCCCTCTAAAACTGATTGGCATCACCGTAACACTCGGTGTCGCAGGTCGCTTTATGGGCTTTTTGTAAACTCGGCTTTTTCACGAAACATTGCTTTCACAAAACACTGTTTTTCACGAAGCACTGCTTTTCATGAAACAAAAAAGGGGCTGAATCGTCAGCCCCAAAAAAAGGAATAACACATGATTGCTGTCATTTTGTCTGGTCACGGAGGGTTTGCTTCCGGTATTGCGCAAGCGATTCTTCAAATCATTGGTGACCAACCACAATTTAAATCTATCGATTTTCCAGAAGAAGCCACAACACCGCAACTTGAGGAAGCAATGCGCAAAGCCATTGAAGAAATAGACTCGGGTGACGGTATCATTTTTCTTACCGATCTCCTTGGTGGCACTCCGTTTCGCACCGCTTCACTGATTAGCCAAGAACGCAGTGACATAGAAGTCGTCACTGGCACGAATTTACAGATGGTAGCGGAAATGCTGCTCGATCGAGATGAGCTAAAACTCGCGGAGTTTCGAGACCAAGCTTTGGCATGCGCTCATCGTGGTATCACATCCCTCGCCGCAGAGATGGCGCAAAAAACCAACCAAACTACGGTGGCAGAAGAAGATGGGATCTAACCAAGCTGATCATCAGCACTTGCAGAATCGGCAATCCAAACCATGCCACGTTCAAAACACCTATCGCGCCAAACGGATTTTACAGGGTGTTCAATGGCTAGATGACGCCGTGATCAGCGTGGACAAGCATGGAAAAATCAGCGCAATCGAGCCATTCGACGCATCCTGCCACACGTCGGTGGTCGATCTTGGTGAAGTTAGCCTGTTACCGGGGCTAATCGATTCTCATGTGCATGGTGCGAAAGGATGTGACGTGATGGATGCTAAACACAGCAGCCTAAATACCATGTCTCTATTCTTTGCTACTCAAGGTGTTACAGCGTTTGTTGCAACAACAGTAACTGCTCCCGTCGCAAAAATTCGCGCGGCATTAGCGCAAGTCGCACAAAGTAAAAAGCAAGGGGTAGAAGGCGCAGAAATTCTCGGTGCTTACCTGGAAGGTCCCTATTTTACCGCTAAAAATAAAGGAGCACACCCCACTCAATGGTTTAGAGAGCTCTCAATCGAAGAGATTGACAACTGGATTTCTTACAGCGACAACCAACTAATCAGCTTTGCGTTGGCGCCAGAAAAGCAGGGAGCGATTGGTACTATCCGGCACCTACGTTCACAAGGAATAAAGGTCATGCTGGGCCACACCGATGCCAGTTTTGACCAAGTACAACAAGCCCTAGATGCTGGCGCTAACGGTATTGTTCATTGCTATAACGGCATGCGAGGTCTACATCATCGTGAGCCTGGGGTGGTTGGAGCCGGTCTTATCCACCCAGACTGCTACGTCGAGATGATCGCGGACGGCCATCATGTGCACCCTGCGGCTATCGCGGTAGCACACCGGTGCTGCGCGTCGCGCTTAACCTTGATCACCGATGCCATGTGTGCTGCTGGTATGCCAGATGGTGATTACACATTGGGAGAATACACCGTAACAATGAAAGACGGTGTAGTTAAAACTGATGCAGGTGGCTTGGCAGGCAGCACGCTCACACTAAATAGCGCGGTGCACAACATTCAGCAGTGGCTCGACTTACCGCTCGAACAAGCATGGCTAATGGCATCACTGACACCCGCTCAATCGCTTGGTATTCAAGATCAATTCGGCACTTTGGAAGTTGGCAAACGCGCTTCCATGGTGGCAATAAATTCAAATTTTTCCATTACTCACACTTGGGTTCACGGGCGTCTCGTATTCAACTCGGTTTCAACGCCCAATCAGGAGGCTTTATGTATCTAATTTCTTCGCGTGAAATGCTTAAACGCGCACAACATGGTGGCTACGCGGTTCCCGCATTCAACATTCATAATCTCGAAACCGTACAAGTTATCGTAGAAACCGCCTCTGAAATGGGATCACCCGTTATTTTGGCAGGCACGCCGGGCACCTATGATTACGCTGGCACCGATTACCTTGTCAGTATCTGTAAAGAAGCTGCCCACAAGCATTCCATGCCGCTAGTGTTACATTTGGATCATCATGAAGATCAACAAGATATCCGCAATAAGGTTGAACATGGCATTCGCTCGGTCATGATTGACGGCTCTCACTTCGTATTTGAACAGAATATTGAGATCGTGCGTTCTATCGTGCAGCTTTGCAGTCGCTATGATGCCAGTGTCGAAGCAGAGCTCGGTCGCTTAGGTGGGCAAGAAGATGACTTAATTGTGGACAGTGCAGACGCCCTGATGACCGACCCGTACGCTGCGGCAGAATTCGTACGTCGAACAGGCATTGACTCTTTGGCGGTCGCTATCGGTACCGCCCATGGATTATACAAAGCCAAACCCAAACTCGATTTTGATCGGCTAGAAAAAATTCGAGCGGAAGTGGATATTCCCTTAGTACTTCATGGTGCATCAGGCATACCAGATGACGTCGTTAAGCGCTGTATTGATTTGGGTGTATGCAAAGTGAACGTAGCGACAGAATTGAAGATCGCATTCTCTGATGCGGTTAAGCAGCACTTTGCTGACAACCCTAGTGCGAACGACCCTCGCAAGTACATCACACCCGGCAAAGCGGCAATGAAACAAGTGGTTATGGATAAAATTCGTATGTGCGGCAGCGAAGGAAAAATCTAAAAAAAGCGCTTTTTCATTCCAAGCCAGCGTCATCTCTTTTTTCACAACACCATCCCCCATTAGGTGTTTTACAAGGGGACCAAACTCTCGGTCCCCTATTTTTTGATACAACAGTAATCACCCAATCCGAGACGTTGCTAACATTTCTCCAGCTATAACGAAGAACAATACATAAATATCTGAGTTCCGATACTCAAAAACACTACTGGCGTCTTGAGCTTTTGTCGCTTTGCTTTCATATGTTCGTCACACCAATGCCTTAACTCACCTCTATGCTGTGCCCATAACTAATGCACACAAATCCATACCCAAAGAATTTTACCCAAGGAAACAAACCGATGCCTATAAGATACTGGCTCATGCTTGTCGCTGTACTTGCCTTAACAGCGTGTAAAGACAACAAAGAAATGTTCTTCGATTACGGTTCAGAATGGCGCTACATGGACAGCGGTATAGAACCATCACCTAAATGGAATCAGCCAAGTTATGACGACTCGGACTGGAAGAAAGGCGAAGGTATATTTTCTTATGGCTACGACCACCCAATTGATGGCAATACAGCGCTTACCAACTACAAAACAATGAGCTTTCCTGAGGCGACACCGAGTGCCTACTATTTCCGAAGAACCATCAAGGTAAACAACCTTTTAATACTGAAAGATGTGTACCTAAAAATGCGGGTGGATGACGCTGCCGTTATTTGGGTAAATGGCGTTGAGATCGCACGTTCTCCTCTATTAAAACGCAATCAAACGCTCACCAATACCACCTCTCCGATGAAGTATTCAAAGTATGCTGAGGAAGCCGAAAACACATTTGTGCTGCCTTCCAAAGCTTTCGTTAAAGGCGAGAATATCATTGCTGTTGCGGTATATAATCAGGTCAACCATTCCACGAATGATGTTCAGTTCAATGCATCGCTAAATAAAGAACTTAACTACAAAGGGGAACCAGACGGTCCTTACGTTACCCAACTTTCCAATGGATCAATTCGCATTGAAGCAGTGAGCCAGTCGGGGTTAACCAGACGCACCTATGACCAAGTCCCGAGCAAAGGAATTAAGGTTGACCTACCTGGTGAGTTGGGCAGTTTTAACGTGCAGCTTAACGAAGGCGTTACACCACCGCCTTACCAATACGATAAACCCACTCAGTTTTTTGTGACTTCCGATTTCGAAGGCAACATAGAGGCGCTCGTTTACATGCTGGTTCAGGCTGGCATTATGGACAAGGAATACAATTGGACGTATGGCTCTGGGCACTTGTATCACTTAGGTGATCTGTTCGACCGAGGTGAATACGTAACTGAAAGCTTATGGCTTTTCTATCACCTTGAAAACCAAGCGCAGCGCGCTGGTGGCGACGTACATTTCATTTTGGGTAACCACGACCTAATGAACTTTTATGGCGATTTCCGCTATGTTCACCCTCGCTATTTTGAAAATGCCAGTTTGATGGGCAAAACCTTTCTAGAACTTCACGCCAAAGACACCGTGCTTGGTCAATGGCTGCGTTCAAAAAACATTATGGAAATCGCGGGTGACACGCTGTTTGTTCACGCTGGTTTTAATAACGATCTTATCTCTGCGTTAAAAGACGGTCGCTTGTTATTGAAAGACATCAATGCTTATGGGCGTGAACACATGGATGCGGGTTACATCCGATATGACGATCAAGGCAAGCCGATTAAAGACGCATATTACTTACCTTCACGACTCTACTGGGATCGCGCCGTGCCACGAGAGCAGTTATCGCAGGACCAACTAGAACAAGGACTTGCCGAATTTGGGGCGAAAGAAGTCATCATTGGGCATACTGTTTTTGAAAAGCCTTCTTATCTATACGATTACCATGTCATTGCCGCAGATGTGGATCATCAAACCAATTACAGCGTAGAAGGAAGAGTTCAAGGCTTGGAATACGAGAATGGAACCTACCACCATTTCATTGCGGATAAAGCGTCTGGCATTACTCGTAAGCCTGTGGAGCTTCTAGCACCGCGCTAACCCCTTACTCTTACGCTAGTTTGCTTTAGGTAAGTACCTTTTTAATTCCGCCCCCTCTCCATCTGAGGGGGTATCATCTTGAGGGAGTATCATCTTGAGAGATTGCTCCAAATATCTCTAAGCGTATCTTCCAACCTAAGCCACTGAGATTGCTCACGAGGTAAACCAAATCGTAAAGCATCGCCTTCATCGCATAATCTAACTAGGATTCCTCTTTCCGCAAGTTGCATATGCCGCTTTTCTGCTTCTGCGCATTTCACTGTATGGAAAAGTGTTTGTCCTTCAATCTCTTGGAAAAATACGCTGAGTAGCGTTCGCATTTTTTTCCCATCGCTCATCAACTGTTCGCGGTTGTTCTTTTGCCATTTCTGGTCCAACAACGCTTGCTTCGCGACGTAACGAGTTGGTCCGGGAACGGTCCAAGGACCTAACCTAGACTGTACTTTTGCTAGCCAATCGGCAGATGCGAACAAAAAGCCCAGTCGCATGCCCGCCAACCCAAAAAACTTACCAACGGAACGAAAAACAAAAAGATTGCTTGGTACCCCTTGTGGATAGAGCGTCAAGGCAGAGTGATCAGGCGTCATGTCCATAAACGCTTCATCCACCACTAAACAGCCGTGTTCGGGCAGAGCAGATAACCACGATTGAATAATACGTGGTGCAAACTTGATCCCTTGCGGATTGTTTGGGTTAATCACGAGTAAAACGTCGCAATTGGCAATGGACTGCTCGTCTGGTTTGCCATCGTAAAAACTCAGTTCCGCAAACCCTTTAGCCACACATTGCTGCCACGCGTGCTGATGCTCCTTGTACCCCACCTTTGGCAGTAAGACTCGAAGCGCCTTAGTGCTAAACATCGGCAAAGTTGAAGCTTTGTCCAACACGCGGTGCTCGCATAGTAGAGATGGCAACAACTGAATACCCGCTTGGCTGCCCGCGATAGGTAAAAGGTGTGGGGATTGATAATACCGCTGCGCGGCTTCGATAAGTCCATCCTCATCTTCCGGTAAGCGGTTCCACACGTTTGTCGGTATATCGCTTACAGGGTAAGTGTATGGGCTCACGCCAGTGGATAAGTCCAGCCAATCTTCGACGGGAATGTCAAAACGAGCAGAAAATTCCAATAATTTGCCGCCATGATGAATCATAAGTTGGCTCCTGAAAGCAGCGTGTTCCAATCCAGCATTACAAGGCCGAGCAGTATGAGCGCGCCACACCACAATAGGCTGGTTCGCACGACCAGTCGACAAGCTCTTGGGATGTCTTCTGGCTTCGCGAGCTCCCCAGATCCCATGTGAATTTTATTATGCATTTTTCCATGATACATCGCAGGACCACCGATTCTGATGTTAAGTGAACCCGCGCCCGACGTCATGACTGGACCGCCATTAGGGCTAGAACAAGCTTGAGCTTGTGCTTTCCAGCATTCCATAGCCTGCTTGGTGTTACCAAGGATCGCATAACTGACAGCGGTAGCTTTTGCAGGTAGATACCCCATAACGTCGTCCGCTTTGGCGGCGATAAACCCAAAGCTATTAAATCGATCGTTTTTGTACCCCCACATAGCATCCAGGGTGTTGGTTAGCCTGAATAAAACAGCGCCCGGAGCGCCAAGCAATACAAACCAGAAAAGCGTGCCAAAAACCGCATCGTTCCCATTTTCTAGTACCGATTCTATGGCTGCGGATGTGATTTGATACTCGGACATCTGCTCGGTTTCTCGGCTTACTATCCAACCAACTTTCTCTCTTGCTTCGGCAAGATCCCCCGCCTGCAAAGGCTGATGAATCCAACTTGCATGTTCAAGTAAACTCTTCTGACCGATACAAAGGTAGAGAATCACCGCTTGAAAGAAAAACCCCCATAACGAAGAAGATCCACTCACCCAAGAAGCAACCCAAAAAACACCGCCAACAAAGGGGAAGATAACCAACAACCAAGCCACTGATCCTTTGATTTTGCTTTTCAAAGTATCTCTTGAGGCTGGAGTATTTATCTTTTCTTCAAGCCAATAAACGACGTTGCCAAAACCTATTAGGGGATGCCATTTTTTAGGCTCTCCGAACAAGGCATCCAGCACCAGTGCACCGCATATCGCTATAGCCGACATAAATACGCTGTTTACCCACCAATCCATTTAAGAAGCCTTTTTCCCTGATTCCAACTTTCCGACAACAATGTCGCCATTTTGGGGTAGCGAGAACTCCGCACCGCCGATAAACAATTGTTGCCAAGTACGAATCCACTCTCCATGCCCAACCACAATCACAGGTTGATCCGATTGTTGCCGAGTCACAGCGTAGATAAACGCTCGTATTCTGGAGTGGTAATGCTCAATAGTTTCAGGCATCTTCTTGTTTTTCCGAACGAAATCAGCCCCTAACGGTTTGCCTTCTAATTCTCCAAACGCCCTTTCCCTCAATCGTTTATCAACTACAAGGTATCCTCCCAATTCATTGGCCAATATTCTGGCGGATGATAGAGAACGACCTAAATCGCTGGTGTAGATAGGAAAGAGATTATTAGACTGATATTTAAAGACTTTTCGTGCTGAATGGCGGATCTGCTGGATTCCTTTTTGGGTCAAGCGGCTGTCGCGCCACCCTTGCAAAATGCCCGCTCGATTCCATTCTGTCTCTCCATGTCGAACTAGCACTATGGACCGTGTAAATTGCATATAAGAAAAAGCCTTAAAACAAAGGGATAAAAGAATTTACAGTGTAAAATTTCAAGTGATTTATTCTGGATGAATTTGATATTTCTGGTGGAAAAGACGCAAACCTCTCTGGGTAAATTCAATCGCTCTTGAATCCATATCACGCAAAGCCCATTTTTTTGACAATGCATCATCCAAAATCCATTGCCCTAGGCGCCCTGCAAGATGGTTGCGCCTTTCACTCCAATCTAAGCAGGCTTTGCAAAGAGGGCGTTTACTTTTCTTCTGCTCAGCCCCATCAAACCCGATGCTTTGGAAGTAGTGCAAGCCTTCATCTGTTAGCGTTGCGTCGTCTACATTGTCGGAAACCCACCCCTTTGACACCAAATGATCAAACAGCGATACCCCTAACTCCCCTGCTAGGTGGTCGTAACATACTCGCGATCGTCGAAGCCTTTCGTTTTCAGGTCCCGTTTTGATGCCTAGCGAAGACAGTGAAACTGAAATATTAAGTAATGATTCCAGTAGCGCCGCAATGTTTTGATTTTTAAGCTGAAAGTATTTGTGACGACCTTGTTTTCGGACCGTAAGCATGTCGCCTTCCACCAGCTTCTGTAAATGGCTGCTCGCCGTTTGTGCGGTGATATCGGCTTCGAGGGCAAGCTCGGTTGCGGTAAGTGCTTTTCCACCCATCAATGCCATTAGCATTCTTGATCGAGTTTTGTCTGCGATGAGTCCTGCCACATGGGCAATGTCTGGTTCCATGAGAATAAGTCCTTTCAGTTCGATGCTCATCGAAGCATGCGTTTTCTCGGGCTCGTAGACTGTAGCAAAAGTAGTAAGGAGACAACAACCATGACCATCACTTGTTTTATTGAATACCGAATCGACCCATTCAAAGTAAGCCTATTTGAACAGTATGCTGAAAATTGGAGCAAGATTATTCCAGAATGTGGCGGCGATCTATTGGGGTATTTTGTGCCTCACGAAGGTACTAACTATTGTGCCTACGGGCTCATTAGTTTCCCTTCTTTAACCGAGTATGAGGTGTATAGAAAAAGGTTAAAAGAGTCGGAATCGGGGCAATCTAATTTCTCATTTGCTAAAGACCAACGCTTTATCATTGAGGAAAAAAGAACGTTCCTTAAAGTTGTGTCGTCCACCTACAAACAAGCCCCTCGCTCTTTGGAAAGTATTGTATGATTGCCGTGATATTTGAAGTCGAACCCAAAGCGTCGGGCAAGGAAGCGTATTTCGATATCGCGGGGCAACTGAAAGAAGATCTGAACCAGATAGAAGGGTTTATTTCCGTTGAGCGGTTTCAAAGCCTAGTGACACCCAATAAGTTTTTGTCGCTTTCATTTTGGCAGGATGAAGCCGCTGTAAAGCGTTGGCGAACCTTGGCAACACACCGCGTTGCGCAAGATAAAGGCAGAAAAGAGTTGTTTACCCAATACCGCCTAAGGGTTGCACATGTGGTCAGAGATTACGGGCTGGAAGAACGGGCGCAAGTGCCATTGGACTGACAGTAAATCTGTTTTGGTTGACGCTAAATTAACGCCTGACAAAACCTTTACCAATTTTTCGGTATAAGGTTGCGCCATTATCTGAGCGCAGAATTACGCGGCTGTGTGGTTTGAATCTAACCCAAGAGTGTGCGGTAAAGGTTTCGTCATTGATTTGAAGATCGCCGTCCAATACAAAATATTCAGCGACCTCATCAACAACGTCTTCGACGAGTCGACTACCCGTTGTCAAGCGAATTAACTGGGTGTCTTCATACTCCGATTTCCAGAGTTGCAATGACGCAATACCACTTGCATTGATCTGCCAATCTGCGGCATTGGTATCCAAAATGAACGACTCGTGATTTTCTGAATCTGGCATTTGTGCCAGCTTTACAAAGATTTCACATCCCTCTTTCGAATGCGGTCGATGAGTTGAGCTTACGGGATTTCGAACGTAAACACCTTTTGGATAGTCGCCGTTTTCATCAGAAAAAACGCCATTTAAAGTAATAAATTCCTCGCCACCTGCATGGACGTGTGATTCAAAATAACTTTCTGGCTGATACCGAACAACAGAGGTCGCTCTGCGAACCACTTCTCCCCCCAGTCTTTCAAACATAATACGCTCAACACCAACCATAGGCGTTGCGGCATACGTTTGTTCTTCTGCCGCTAAACGGACGGTTTCATCAAATTCCACATTAAATTCTAAATGTGGTTGAGCAGCGGTTTCGGGTCTATTTTTCATCTTTCTGCCTTCCGTTAATTTATGTTTTCAATATAAGGAATGAGCGCAAAAGGGACGAACCATTAATTCTTCACAGCCAGTATAGATTTTCTTTACCGCTATTTAATCTCTTCTGCGTGTTTGCGAAGCCACGCTAAAAATTGAACCACTTTCTTAGGGACATTTTCACGAACATTGACCGCATAGTATTGCTGTTTACACACCACACCACCATCGCCAAAAGGCGCTATCAAGGCTCCATTCGTGAGGAGATCATTAACCAAGTGTTTCCTGCCCATCGCGACACCGGAATGATTCACTGCCGCCAACACGGCAAGATCAGAGCGGTCAAAAGACATACCCGAATATCTACCGTTTTTAAGATTAATACCGTTGGCATTCGCCCATTCATCCCACTCGCTTCTACCCGAATCGGTATCCCACGCTTGATCGTCATGGAGCAGCGTGACTTGATCCAAGAATTGAGGCTTTTCGAGCAAATCGTATTGCTCGGCATATTGAGGTGAACATACGGGAAAAACGGATTCAGACAGAATCTCTGTGCATTGTAGAGACGTGTTTTTCTTATCATCAAAATAGATGGCGACATCAATGCCGTACCCTTGAAGCTGGATATTTTCGTTCCCAGTGAGAAGCTTTAGTTCTATTAATGGAAATTGTTGTTTGAAGTCTGCTAGCTTCGGAACAAGCCAACACTGAGCGAAAGAGGGGCGCGAATACACGGTTAGCGTACCCGATACATCACCGTTTTTTATGTCTAAGACATCTTGATTTAAGGCGAATAAAGTTTTGCGCACTGACTGGTACATGCGCTCACCTTCATCTGTTAGAGAGACTTTTCGGCTGGCTCGATGAAACAGCGCAATGCCCAGCTCGTCTTCGAGTTTAGACATTTTATGCGAAACGGCACTAGGCGTAATGGAGAGTTCTTCGGCTGCTAAAGAAAAAGAGCAATGCCTCGCCGCGGCTTCAAAAGTATGCAGCTTAGATAACTGCATACTACTCAGGGTTTGTTGTTTTGAGAATCGATCCTGCTTGGTGTACACGTCTCTCTCCATGAATCTGTATTTACTGAATCATGAAGCTAGCACAAGTCGACTCTCGATGGGATTATCGCTTGTGAATTTGCACCTTATACCCTACCGGAGACATAGTGAACGCGAATTGCTCGACAACATCCTCCTGACCTTGCTGTGGCTCCACGCGAAACGAACTAAACAAAGCATGAAATGCCAGTTTAATCTCCATCATCGCAAGTGAGCGCCCTGGGCAAAGTCTGGCTCCGGCACCAAACGGCTGTAAGTTTGAAAACGAAGCGCCACCTTGTTCTAGCCAGCGATTTGGATCATACGTCTTTGGATCGGCAAACAACTCAGGATCGAAACCATTGGCATGAAGCATAACAAAAACAGGGGTTCCCTTTTTTACTTCAATATCGCCGATATGGGTATCTTCAATAGGTTCTAAATAAAGTTGGGGGGCGACAGGTTTTAAACGCATGGCTTCGTACATAATGGCAGTAATGTAAGGGACGCGTGGCAACGGCCAGGACAGAATATGTTCACTTCCCAAGTTTTGCAGTTCTTGGCTCAAATCTGCCTCTGAAGATTGGTCTCCGCTGACTAAGTATGACATCCACGCAAGCGTATTTGCGGTGGTATCCTCACCAGCCAATAATAGCGTGAGCGCGTTCGCGAGAATATCGTTGTCCGTGAGTGTGGAATCTCGGTTTTGCTCGATCAGCATAATCTGGAGCATGTTTTCAGGCATGTCGATAAGTGCCGGTTCTTGCGTCAATTTTCGCCTTTGCTTTTCAATACACCCCGTCACGAACTGCTTTACTTTTTCTAAGCTTGCGTCAAATTGTTTGTCTTTCTTTGTTTTAAAGAATCGCCACATTGGTATCGGTGACTTACAGCGCTGATTCACAATAGGGAAAACATCACCTAAGGCATCCGCTAAAGGCGTTTCTATTTGTTCTATGGAGTTAAAATCTTCACCAAACGCGAGCAGCGAAGTAACGTCGACCGTGTACTTTTTAAACTCGTCAACCAACTCTACTGCTTCTCCAGTTTCCGCCAGAGACTCAAAACGTTTTTTAAGCCGTTCAGTTACTACCGCAAGTTGCGGATAAAAGTGCTTTAGATGGCTAGGTTGAAACATGGGTTCCGTCAGTTTTCTTTGGTGCCGCCAGCGTTCGTCCTCTGCGGAAAAAATACCGTTCAAGCCAACTTCATCAAATACATTTTCAATGCTTTTAAGTCGACGAAACTCATCCGGTCGGGATTTAAGTACTTGCTTCACCTGAGATGGGTCCGCCAGCACCAATACGTTTTTTAGCCCTAGCCGAAGGCGGAACTGAACCCCGTATTCTGCTATCCAACCCAGCATTTGCTGATGGATATTGGGTTTCTTCAAGTAACCAACATGACCGAGTATTCCAGCGGTGGGTGGCATGGGAAGTTGCTCTATTTGCTTCATCCGTTTTTCCTGAAATAGTAATTTATTGGATTGCTAACAAATTAAAAGGCTAACAAAGTGTTAAGAGAGACAGGGTAAGCAGATGTAAGCAAAATTTCTTGGAAAATTTAGGCAAACTTGGACAACTTAGACAAAAAAGAACACGATAACTAGGTTATAAAAAACCAAGCCAATGAATAGAGCAGCGAAGGATTTCCACGCAGATGCATTATTCACCTCCCCTACCCAGCGATGGAAGGCAATAACAGACACATACATTCCATATATGGCAAAGATGGAAATCCAAAATTTCGCATTTTCAATGCCACCTGAAATATTTGGCTTAAGCTTACTCGTATCCTCAATTACGGTTAATAGTGAGATGCAAATCATCATTAACCCATACGCGTAAAACGTCAGGATCATGGTTGAACGTAGGTTGAGTTTGCGCCTTTCTAACGCACAAAGAATGAGATAATGGGTAAAAGCGATAATGGCGATGTAGGCTGCAAACCCCACCACGATGAATTCTTGCTCGATAAATCCTAAGGAGCGCTCATCTTTTAGTACATAGGGCGGAATAACAAAAACAAGCACGATAGATTCAATGAAATAGATTAGAGCGCGTTTGATGCCTGTTCTCGATTCGTCAATATGATCGACAAAGGTGTGAGGATGCCTAAACATTTTATACGTCGCCGAAAATATCACGAGGTACTTAGTAAAAAAGACACTAAGAAGATCCAGAAACTCCCTTCGATTTTCACCATTCCCCATGATATGCCTGCTCGGTTTTGCTTCACTCTCCTTTTGTTTAACATTCATCGGAGTACGCACCAAGCCCCTCAGAAAACAAATGCTTATGATTTCATATTTGCGACATCTTCAGCGGATGGTTTTCGGGCAATCATAAACATTGAGTCACCTCCGGGCTGCCATTCGTATTCAATGTCGAAACCCGCTTTAAGCAGTTTTTCGGTTAAGCTGTCTTTCGTCATTCGGTTCACAAAAGGGGCTAGATTGAGTGTTTGCATTAACGGAATTAGCAAACGCCATGCAATATTCAGTTGCCCGATGAGCGCCGTACTCGAAACGAAAATACCATTGGGTTTTAGCAAGTCGAATACTTGTGCAAGCACGATGTCGACATCATCCATTAAGTGAAGCACATTCAGCCCGAGTACCGCATCGAAGCTTTGCTTCGTCAAATTGAGTTGGTCAAACGTCCCCTCTTTAAATTCTATGTTGCTGACTCCCTCTTGTTCCGCTTTGGATTTTGCAATCTCCAACATGTTTGAGGAAATATCGATGGCAACAATGCTGCTTACATAAGGGGAATGGTTGATTGCTGTTGTACCCGTTCCGCAACCAAATTCTAGAATGTTCCAGCCTTGTTCAAAGTAACTTTGCGTTACCTCCAGCTTCTTTTGATATACCGCCTCGTCTCTGACTGGTCTTTTGGCATACTTGGGTGCGCTTTTATTCCAAAAGTCTTTAGCTTCTTTCACTTGTATTCCCCTTATCAAAGTGGCGATAGCGAACGTTTACTCTATTCGAATTCAAGATGTCTTAGTTGAACTGGATTCACACATACGTGATTATTCATCATTTGTTATTTATACAAGACACAGATTAAATAGACCTTTAACCCAAGTAACCACAAGATGCTAGGTTCACGTTATATGGAGTACCCAAAGGAATGGTCGCGTCTAATCACTCGGATTTAATTCAGCGGTTCCCGTTGCTTAAAAAACTTATCTCACTTGAAGAAATCTGCTGGTTTAACCCCAATGCCACCAACTTAGAAACAGGGTTGCCTTATGTGGGCTTAGGCATAGACGATATTCAGCAGGCGAGCCACCGATTAAAAAGGTTTGCCCCTTACATTAGTGAGGTGTTCCCTGAAACGAAAATCAACCAAGGCATGATTGAATCGGAATTGGTCGAGATTCCACATATGCACAAAAAATTAGAGCAGCTCTACGACACAAAAGTAGCAGGGAGATTAATGCTGAAAAAAGACAGTCATCTCCCCATTTCAGGATCTATCAAAGCACGAGGTGGCATTTATGAAGTTTTGACTCATGCTGAACAGTTGGCGATAGAAGCAGGGCTGCTCAAGGAAAGTGATGATTACCGCATCATCAACTCCGACGCGTTCCGAGCGTTCTTCAGCCAATACAAAATAGCGGTAGGGTCAACAGGGAACCTCGGTCTGTCGATAGGTATTATGAGTGCCAAGCTTGGATTTTCAGTGTCCGTTCATATGTCAGCAGACGCGCGACAGTGGAAAAAAGACAAGCTTCGACACCACGGTGTCAATGTGGTGGAATACCAACAAGATTACGGGGTGGCCGTCGAACAAGGGCGTAAAGAAGCTGAAAAGGATCCACACTGCTTTTTTATCGATGATGAAAATTCACAAACCCTTTTCCTAGGGTATTCCGTTGCTGGAGAAAGGCTGAAACAGCAGTTAGAAAAGCAAAACATCACCGTAGATGAAGATCACCCGCTGTTTGTGTATTTACCATGTGGAGTGGGTGGCGGACCTGGGGGCGTCGCGTTTGGTTTAAAAATGGCACTCGGCGACCACGTGCACTGCATTTTTGCCGAACCGACCCACTCTCCTTGCATGATGCTTGGCGTACACACGGGTTTGCACGATCAAATATGCGTGCAAGATTTGGGGATTGATAACGTAACTGCGGCCGATGGCTTGGCGGTTGGCAGAGCTTCTGGCTTTGTTGGAAGAGCCATGGAACGTTTGCTAGACGGGTACTACACCTTATCAGACGAGCATATGTATCGCTTACTGCGAGAACTGTCGTTAACGGAAGATATACAACTAGAACCGTCCGCTTTGGCTGGTATGGCAGGGCCATTTCATGTTTGCACACACCAAGACTACTTAGACAAGTTCGGCATCGATAACACCAAATTGGACAACGCCACTCACATAGTCTGGGCAACTGGCGGCGGTATGGTGCCGAAGGAAGAAATGACCAGGTATACCAATCACCCACGATAAAATTCAATTATTCAGCAATGATACGTGAAACAAAAATCGAGCCCGTAAGCTCGATTTTTTCACTTAAAACTTTATTGAACCACGCCCCGTTTGCTCATCACGAGGGGATGAGTTTGGTTTCTTCTCGGGTTGTTCTTTCTTAGCCTTTTTGCTGGTCGCGCTGTTTTTATTGCTAGAGCTAGACTTTTTATTACCTGAAGCTGGCTTTTTATTCTTAGGAGGACTCGCCTTACGACGTTCTTGCTTAATGGATTTCGCTTCTTTGGGTTCTGGTTCTGATACTGGCGCATCGCAAATGATAACGTAATATTCCTGATTGAATTCAATCAAGTCACCATCGTAAAGCTTTCGACGCTTGCGAGTTTCTAGCTCACCATTAACGGCTACATAACCCTCTGAAATGGCGTATTTCGCTTCACCACCACCACTCACCACATTAGCAATTTTTAATACTTTGTAGAGCTCTATTGGCTGAGATGCGACCTCAACCCCTAGCGCTTCTACTTCAATCTCTTCACTCATTAACGAATCTCACTAGAAAGGACGCGACATTGTAACGATTTTTTCCGGGCATGTAGACATTAATGGCAACCAGAGCATTTATGCTCCAACAGTTTCAAAATGTCTTCAGGCTTGCTCCACAAGTGGAAGGGGGTTTCTGCCGTAAGCTCTTGCTTCGAACCGTAGCCCCACAACACGCCTGCACTCTTCAGTCCATTTTTGTGTGCAGCAGTCAAATCCACGGCTCGGTCTCCAACCATCAAAGAACGTGCTGTAATAACCCCTTTCTTTTTTAGAGATTCCAATTGTTGCCATTTCTCAATACCAACGTCGCCACCATCAACGAATGCAAAGAGATCTCGAAGACCATGCATTTCTAGAATTTGACTGGCGTAATCTGCTCGTTTAGATGTGCAAAGACCAAGTGTAAATTGTTCAGATTGATGGAGGGTTTTCAGCGTTTGGGCAATGCCAGCGTAAAGGGTATTTTCTTTGTATCCGATTTTGGAATAACGTTCGCGGTATTTGTCGACGAGAGATTGTATGAGTTTGGGGTCGTTTTGCTTGGTGATGTCGTAAAAAGTGAGGTCTAACGGAGGGCCGATGTAATTGAGTAAGTGCTGCTCTGGGTAACTGGGGAAGTTGTGCGCTTGCAGCGAATAATTTATAGACCGTATAAAGCCTTGCCGGGGTTCGACGAGTGTACCGTCCAAATCAAAAATTATGGTTTGATAATCCAATATTCCCTCCTTGCTGTCCGAATTTTTAGTGTTCATGGTACTGCTTTTTATAGCCCTTAGATAGTAACGAAACTGTTAAAAAAACACCATTGAAAATTCATGTAAATTTAGTGGGGTCTTAATAGTGGCATTAATCTGGTTTGCGTTAGACTTCACTCCCATTTACAGTGAACGTTGTCGCGTTCTGATAAGCAAACAAGGAAGTGGTAATGATCAGTATGGAATTTCTTCTCACAACCCTAATCGTCGTTTTAATACCTGGGACGGGTGTGATTTTTACAATTTCCGTTGGGTTGTTTCAAGGTCGACGTGCCAGTATGGCAGCAGCCTTCGGCTGTACTTTAGGTATTATTCCAGCGCTTCTGGCATGTGTGTTGGGTTTGAGTGCCATTTTGCACACCAGTGCTTTAGCGTTTCAAATAATAAAATACGCAGGCGCCGCGTATCTGCTTTACCTCGCTTGGGGGATGTGGCGTGCTAGCAACGAAGGGAAAATGACATTTTCTAAAACAGAGAATTCTTCATTTCGAACAGTCTCCACTCAAGCATTCCTTCTCAATATCTTGAATCCCAAGTTATCGCTGTTCTTTTTGGCTTTCCTTCCACAATTCATCCCTAGCAATACTGAAGCCACGCTTTTTAGCATGCTGGTATTAGGTGGAATATTCATGCTGATGACGTTTGTGGTGTTTGTTGCCTACGGTTTGTTGGCTCATCAGGTAAGCCAATACGTGACTCAATCTAAACGCGCAATTGCGTTGATTCAAAAAGTATTTTCAGCCAGTTTTGCGGGGTTAGGCGCTAAACTGGCACTAAGCGAAAACTCGCTCTAAGAACCAATACTCCTACTTAACTTACTCAACTGACCTCAAGATTCGAAACCCAATACATCCGAATCATTTGAGGTCAGTTGAATTTCTAAAATGGGCAATTGTCGCCCTTCTGGTAATGATGGATAAACGCCAACTTGCTTGGCACCATATTTTTGATAGAAACCCACGGCATTTGGGTCTGACACAATGACTAACTTTTCAGCTGATTTCTCACTTATTCGAGCAAACATGTCAGTCATCATTTGATCGCCAAACCCTAACCCTAGAAATCGCGGTGAAACAAAGCAATCTTCTAGTTCGAAGACTTTACCTTCAGACTGGCTAAATGAATACAAGCAGCACAATAAACCGTCAGGGGTCACGCCTTTATAAAAGTGACGGTGCATAAAGCACGCCTCTGTAATGGTAAGCCCTGTGCGCCAAAGCTCGATTTGCTCTGGGCTATATCCCCAAGATGCTTTTGAAGCAAAGATCAGGGTATTGATGTTTGGAATGTCTTTAAGTTGCGCTTTAATGAAAGAACAGCGCGCTGTTGGAGAGTCTGTCATGGAATCCGTTACTGCAGTTACCCTTGTTCATTGGGCAATGATGACAATTTAAAGTTCAAAAGGAAGCTGCATTTGCCACACCAAGCCTCGTTCATCCGATTCTAGTTTCGCATGCCCCGCAAGAGAGGTATTGATGATATTTGCGGCTACCGTTGCACTCAAGCCAACATGCCCCGCTCGCCCACGTTTAGTGGTGAAAAATGGCCTAATTACTTCCGTCAAAATCTCGTTTTCAACGCCCACGCCATTGTCCCAATAAGTAATCGTAAGATGCTGCCCTGCTCGCTGCCACGAAATATGGATATTGCGTTTCTCTTCTGTATTTGAATAGGCATGAACTAAAGAGTTTTCTATCAAGTTGTTGAACACTATCCCAAGAAGTTTCGCATCGGTTTTTAACAGCTCTTTTTCACCATCCAGCCGAACCATTACTCCCGATTCTGCCAGTTTGGCGTGGAAATGCGCGATAACTTTTTCGATAACTTTAATCAGGCTCACTTCTTCAATGTTCAATTCATTTTCCGTATCAGAAATCGATTTAAACATTTCCATCATGTCGGCAACCCGATTTAAGTTATTCAGGTTTAGATCAACACTGTCGTGGCAGAAGATGATGAAATCTTTTAGTTTCGAACTGGTGATCTTTTGATCCCTAAACTGCTGTTCAAAACTCAAAATGGTCTCTCTCATATGGGTAGAGGTAAGAATGCTTGTCCCTAGCGGAGTATTAATTTCATTTGCTACCCCAACCACTAGGTTATTTAACGCGGAGGTGAGCTCTTTTTTAAGGAGTTTTTTCTGTGCTTCACGGAGTGTCAGTTGAGTCTTTACTCTCGCCAATACTTCTTGAGGGCGATACGGTTTAGAAATGTAATCGACGCCCCCCGCATCCAACGCTTCGACAATGCTTTCCACATCCGTGAATGCACTCACAAAAATAACGGGGATGTCACTGGTATCGGTGTTCTCTTTTAGAATTTTACACAACTCAATCCCAGACATACGGGGCATTTTGATGTCTGAAATGATCAAGTCGGGTTTTTGTTTTTCCACCAGCTTCAAAGCAATGTGTCCACTGGTTGCAGCACGAATACGATACTCCGGCTGCTGCATGATAAGTTGCAACATCCTTAAGTTTTCTGCCACATCATCGACAATCAAAAGTTCATACATAGATCACGTAACACCCCGTTTTTTAAATCAAGTATAGACGAGGAAAATGAGAGTTATTGAGCCAAATGAAAATTTCTGAAATCAAGTCGTTGTCTTCTTGGGAAAAGTGCACATTGTTAACTATGCTATTTAGAGTTGTGTTCCCGTAGTGACGTGGTAATTCCATGAAAATGAAAACTCTATTCAGTCTATTGTTTTTACTTATGTTTATCGTAAATATAGGTATCATTTTCGTCGTCGATCGAACGATAGATGTTTTCGAAGAAGAAGAACAAATTCTCCAAGAACAAGCCAATCTAATAAAAATGGGAAGCGAACTTAAACAAAGTTCTGATAATTTGACTAAATTCGCACGCGCATATGCCCTAACTGGAGACATCAAATGGAAAGCACTGTTTGAAAGGGTTTTGGATGTCAGAAACGGAAAGGCACCCATTCCAGAAGGTCACGACTTTGGCTATTGGGATGTGATCGCAACGGAACCTCATTTAAATTTCACCCTAACGCCCGGCTTCATGGGAGAAACTTTTTTACAGAGAATACACGACGCTGGAATGTCCGAAAATGAGGTCAATTCACTTGCTGAAGCATTATCTAAATCGGACAAACTTGTTGAGTTAGAAGAGAGGGCTTTTGAACAAGTCGAGCTTGCCACCTCTCAAAGCAAACAGAACGCACTCTCCCTTTTGTATGGGCAGGATTACTTTGATGAAAAATCAAGAATCATGTCTGCCATAGAGACGGCCTATTTATCCAGCATGGACAGGCTAATCAGCGACCAAACTTCTACAGAAAGGCTCGTAGATCGGAATTCTCAAGTACTGTTCGTAGGTATCCTTATCCTCGGTTTCTTTTTAGTTCTATCCTTTGCGTTACTTTGGTTGGTTTATATCGCGCCACTTGGTCGAATGCAAAACCAAGTCATCTCTAAAGTGAACGATCAAGACTACGACTTCAAACTCAGCGAACGAGTACAAGGAGAGCTAGGTGCATTTTCCAGTGCCATCAACTCATTACTCTTTAATTTACGAAATGAGCTGAGAATTGGACAAACCGTTCAAAACTATAATGATGTGATTCGTGGTAAGGAACAGCTTGACGACGTTGTATCCGCGACCAAACAATTTCTAAACACTCACTTCTCTTTTCCACTCATCACTTTTTATCAAAATAAAAACGGTGATTTAGTCTCCATAAATAGCTTTGGCAACATCTATGACCCGACCCCTGAAAACGATACGTTTCCCTATTACTGCTTAGAGACTGGCACGCATCTGGTGGTTGAAGCAACAGATGACGCCCCATTGAAACTGGGGATGGGTGAAATGACCATGGAGCTACTCGAACTTCATGCATTTCCAATACAAGCCAACAATAAGCCGCTTGGTGTCATTCAAATAGGCACCATTAAGAAGCTAAACAAAAATACGCTTCGGATCCTTAACGAACTGGTAGAGAACTTCAGTATTGCCTTTCAATTGGGTTTGAACATAGAAATGCAGCGAGAGACAGAGCAAGAGGTCACGAGACAACTGGAGCTCAATCAGCACATTATCGACTCCATTCCTAACCCCACTTACTATCGCAATAGATTAGGGGAATATTTAGGCGTTAACGAACAGTTTTGTGAGTTTATGGGGCTGAAGGTAGATCAAGTACTTGGAAGTCATATCGAGACGCTCTTTAACGAAGACACCGTACACGTACTTAAACGTTATGAGTTGGAACTTCTGCAAGGCACAAAACGTCTAGAGTTCGAAATGGTACTCACCAATGGTAATGAAGAAGAACGAGATCTGATCGTTTATGAAGCGCCATTTTATGACCAGAACAATGGCATTATGGGTATCGTCGGTACCTTTATGGACGTGACTGAGACAAAACAACTAGAACGAGAATTAATAGAATCAAAAGACTCTGCGGACAAGCTCAGTAAGATAAAAGGCGACTTCTTAGCGAATATGAGCCACGAGATCCGAACGCCAATGAATGCGATTATGGGGATGACCCACCTCGTCCTTTCGTCCAGTTTGGAAGAGCAGCAGCGTGTTTACGTGGAGAAAATCGATTATGCCAGCAAACAGCTTCTGGGTATCATCAACGACATTTTAGATTTTTCGAAAGTCGAAGCGGGCAAACTTCAAATTGAGAATACGGCGTTCAATCTCGATAAAGTTCTCGATAACTTAGCGAATGTATTGTCCGTGAAATCTGAAGACAAGGGTATAGAACTCATTTTTAACGTCTCGCCCAATATTCCGAATCATTTAACGGGCGATTCGTTAAGGCTGGGTCAAGTGCTTATCAATCTCGCGGGTAACGCTGTCAAGTTTACCGACAATGGCGAGGTGATCATCAGTGTTTCAGAGGAATCCCGGACGGGCAACCTTGTGGTTCTGCGATTCACCGTAGAAGACACTGGAATCGGGATGACGCCCGAGCAGATCAACAACCTTTTCCAAGCCTTTAATCAAGGTGATACGTCTACAACTCGTAAGTATGGTGGGACGGGGCTGGGGCTGTCGATATCCCAGCAATTAATTCAACTCATGGGCGGCGAGATTATGGTGAGTAGCCAATATGGCAAAGGCTCACATTTTTGGTTTGAATTGGAACTGGAAATCAGTGAAGAAACAGAATCAAAAGAACGCTATCTCATTACCCAGCATAAAAGTGCATTGGTCATCGATGATAATGATACTGCGAGGCTTATCGTTGCAAGCATGCTGAACGATATGATGTTTGATGTCGACGTCGCATCGAACGCAAAAGATGCTTACCAGATACTTGAACACCAGAAAAAGCAATATGATTTACTTTTAGTGGACTGGCAAATGCCGGAAATTGATGGAATACAAGCTATTGAGCACATAACCGAGCACCAACTTTGCCCCAATGCAAAAACAATTTTGATCACGGCCTACGGCAATCAACTCGATTTCAACAACCAATATGCTCACCTTATCGACGGGCTAGTCTTGAAACCAGTTAACCCCTCCAACTTGCTTGATACCATAGTAGATGCATTAGGAAGCTACATTGCTGAAGACGTCCAACAAGCGTCTACTGACTCCCCAGCTAAACACAATATTTCTGGAACCCGAATACTATTGGTGGAAGACAACATCACGAACCAAGAGATTGCCTCAACCATACTCGAAAATGAAGGGGCGACAGTCAGCATCGCGAACCATGGCTTAGACGCACTCGATTTATTAGACAAGAACACATTCGACGTTGTGCTAATGGACATGCAAATGCCCGTTATGGACGGATTAACTGCCACCAAAGAAATTCGGAAACGATACGATGAGTTCACTTTGCCAGTGCTTGCCATGACAGCAAATGCCATGCGTGAAGATGTGGAAGCTTGCCTTAATGTCGGAATGAATGCTCACATAGCCAAACCCATTCATGTTCCTGGGCTTTTGGCCAAAATTTCCGAGTTCGCACAAAACCTATCAAACAAGAAACCCGAGGCAAGCCAACCAAAGCCAGCCTTAAATGGTCATGCTAAAAAGCCGGAGAATAACGTGAACTCAGAACATACTTTCCCAGAGGTCGAAGGCATCGATCTTAAAACTGGTTTACATCGGTTATCAGGTAATGCTGAAATCTATTTCTCGACGTTAAAACGCTTCTTTAAGTCACAAGTAAACGATATGGAAGAGTTATTGGATATGGCTAACGAGCAAGAGTTAGAAAAAGCCAAAGACAAGCTGCATGCGATAAAAGGGGCATCGGCAAACCTTTCTGTCGATTTCCTTTATCAGCAATCCTCTAGAATGGAAAAAGAGATAAAGAACGGGCAGCCGATTTCTAAGGATGATGTGAAGAAAATGATGTCTTTTGTAGAAATGGTTAATTCTCAAATTCACGAAGCGGAAGAAAAACCACAAAATAAAATAGCGATCGATAGTAGTTTCCACAAGCTAATCGAACAACTCAACACAGCGTTACTTGAAGCGGATACCGAAGCTCTTACCATTATTGAGGAATTGCAAAAATACAACCTTGGTGATGCTTCACCCCTTAACGAAATGAGCGAATTACTGGATAACTTCCAGTTTGACCAAGCAGCGGATATGTTAGCAAGGCTTAAACAATCAATTTAACCTCAGCTTCACGGTCACAAGCTCAGGTTAACTAACTTTATTGAACTGTTCGACTTAGTACTTTCGGTGTGGTGCTTTTGGTTTAGTGAGTTGTTCGCTTTTTCGAAAGCTCGCTACTTTCTGAGTTGGATTTGGAGTCTTTAACTATGAATTCAAAGTTGGAAACATGCTTTCTAAGCACTGTGGACAACTTACTTAAGCTAACCGGCTTTGAAACAAACCCATCCATCCCGACTTCAAAACATCTCTTTTTCTCTTCCGCAAGTACGTTGGCAGTCAATGCGACAATAGGCACCCTTAAGTTAGATTCATTTTCCATTTTGCGAATAGAAAACGTAGCTTCAAACCCATCCATTACCGGCATCTGACAGTCCATTAAGACCAAATCATAATGCTCTACTGCGCACTTTGATACCGCTACTCGTCCATTCTCTGCCACGCTAACATCAACCCCTAAACGTTCCAGCATCTTTTTCATGACAACTTGATTGGAAACTTGGTCTTCCACCAGCAAAACTCTCAAAAGCGATTTCACTACGGGTTTTCTTACAAGCAAATGTGGAGGGGGTGCCAATGGTTCTTTCTCGAATGCAGACTTAACTTTACGTTCAAGATCATCAACATCATAAGGTCTTACTAGGCAGGTATCGACACCATGTTTGATGGCTTCTTTATGATCAAATTTGGATGAGGATATCATCATAATTGAGGGTGCTTTATCCCCAAGCCCTTCTTTTATTTGCTTAACAAAATCAAAACTGTCGAGATACGCTAAATCATGATCTATCACTAAAAGCTGATAGGCCAACCCTTTCTTAAGTGCAGTTTTCAACATCGTAGTAACGTAGCTAATATCTTGGCAGCATGTCGACTCCCAGCCCATTTTGTCCAATTGAATAGACGTAATTCTCATATTCAGGCAATAGTCGTCGAGTAGCAGCGCTCTTGGTTTATCAAGTTCGTCATCAATCATCACAGACTGCTCAGAGGAATACGAGAACCGTAACGTAAACGAAAAGTGAGTCCCAACCCCGGGCTCGCTATCCAGCCTTAAGTGCCCTCCCATAAGATGTATTAGGTTTCGGGTTATGCCTAAACGCACCCCTGTGGTATTTCGTTCACTGCTATCGCTGGAAATATTTTGCTCAAATATTTCGTCTTGCTGAGGCCGTTCAATTCCAACTCCGCTGTCCTTGACTTCAAAGAGTATCGTTTCGGAATTGTCATCGTAAGAGAGGTGTTGAACATCCAAAAGAACATAGCCACTATCCGTAAATTTAATGGCATTACTCAATAAATTTCGCAGTACCTGTCGAATACGGCTTTTATCACCAAGTAATCTTGGACTGATACTGGAATCTAACGTGCATTGGAATAGAAGATCTTTTTCCGTTGCTTTGGCACGAAACATCGCATCAATGTCGTCCACCAATTCATTGATGCTAAAATCCTTTTTAACAATATCCAACCGACCAGTTTCCAATTGGGACATATCATGAATATCGCTTACCAAATCCTGTAAATTGGCGGTAGCGCTTTGGATAAGAGCAGAAAACTCCTTCAGTTCTTCTTTACTGGGTTCATCTTTCAATAGTGAAACCATTCCAACGTAGCTATTTAACGAATTCCTGATTTCATGGCTCATCGTCGACATTAAGTCACTTTTCCGTGCCTTCGCAATTTCAGCTTGCTGACATACATTAGATAGTTGAAGAAAGGTTTCTCGAATTCGTACCACTGCATTATTGTATCGCTCGTTAAACTGCGACAGTTCATCTTGGAACCAGTGTGATTGAAAGTGAATTTTGTTTGGAAGGTTGTTCTCGTCGATTTCCCCAACTCGGTGAGACATTTCGCGAATTGGCTTGATGATTGAATTTAATAGAGTGATGTAACCAATCAATACCACCAATAGCGCCAGTAAGCTTTGTGTCGCAAACTCCTTATACGAAAACCTGTCTTGCCATTCGATTTGATTTGGCGAAACTAAGGCTAGACTTAACGTTTTATCAGAGTACCCTTCTTCGAGCTCCCAATGAGATACCACTGAATTTTGCGAAGAGAATTGACCAAGCTGAATATCGTTTGACCCTGACATCGCTATTTTTACGCCGTCGACCTCTGCAAAGCGATATAGCTCTTTAACCACAGCCTCAAGCTGAGGCTGATCTTTCACCTTTATATAACGCTGAATCTTGGGAACAAAATACGTATCAACAGAAGCTACAATCGCTTCCGTCCTTTCAGAATTTTTCTGTTGCTCCCAATAGGCATTTGACAGCGTCGACAAAACAGCAAACAGGCTGCCTAACAAGCACAACAAGACCAATATCTGACGGGACAGACTTAACCTAGCTTTCCAACTTAATACGCTACTTAAGATAGTCATAAGAATAACCTTGTAACGTCTATTTTTATTCTTTAAGCATAGCTGGAAAAATCCAACTTCATAGAAACTCAGTTGCTTATTGGTGCTTTTTAAATTAGCTCAAAAGATTTTCATTTCTAATCAATAATTTGCCGAGCCTAATAAATCATATTGCCTACGAATATTTTCTAGAAATCTTCCTTACGTCACAATTATGAATACTAAGTTAAAGCTTATTTACAGAATATACACCTAGATAAAACACCAATCAGTAAATTTTAAAACATAAATAACTCAATTAACCTAGACAATAAAACTGCAATCTATAAGATCGCATCACCGAAACGAAGAGTTCGGATATTTATAGGACACAATCAGGGTGAATGAGTACTTCCACCCTAACTTAGGCTAAAACTTATTACATTACAGGAAAGATTATGAACAACTCTTCCGTGTTATCACGGTTAGCAAACGGAAATCTTGTCTTACAGATACTCTTAGGCATTTCTTTTGGTGTTGCACTCGCCTTAACCTCACCAGAGACCGCAATAAAAGCGAGTATGCTAGGTGATCTTTTTGTTGGTGCACTAAAAGCGGTTGCCCCCATTTTAGTATTCATTCTTGTCGCCGCCTCCATCGCCAACCAAAAGAAAAATCAGCACACAAATATGAAGCCCGTTATTGTGCTCTACCTTTTGGGTACATTCTTTGCGGCTTTAACCGCCGTGGTGATGAGCTTTGTTTTTCCTACGACGCTAACACTAGTCGCAGGGGCAGAAGGAGCCACACCTCCTCAGGGCATAGCGGAAGTCTTGCACACTCTTTTGTTTAAGTTGGTAGACAATCCAGTCAGCGCACTGATGAATGCGAACTACATTGGCATTTTGGCGTGGGCAATTGCTTTGGGGCTAGCATTGCACCATGCGTCAGATACAACTAAGGCTGTTTTTGAAGATTTAAGTCATGGTGTTTCGCAGATCGTTCGCTTTATTATCAGGCTTGCTCCGTTTGGTATTTTCGGACTCGTGGCATCAACGTTTGCAACCACTGGCTTCTACGCTCTTTTCGGCTATGCACAGTTACTGGCAGTATTGTTGGGATCAATGTTCATTATGGCGCTGATCATTAACCCAGTCATTGTTTACGCCAAAACGAAACAAAACCCCTATCCTCTCGTTCTAACCTGCTTGCGAGAAAGTGGTGTAACGGCTTTCTTTACACGTTCAAGTGCAGCTAATATTCCGGTCAATATGAATTTGTGCTCCAAGCTTAAACTGCATGAAGATACGTATTCTGTCTCTATCCCTTTAGGGGCGACCATTAACATGGGTGGCGCAGCCATTACTATCACAGTTCTTACACTGGCTGCAGTACATACCATGGGTATTCAGATTGATGTAATGACAGCCTTGCTGCTATCAATTGTCGCCGCCGTATCAGCGTGTGGGGCATCTGGTGTGGCGGGCGGATCTTTACTACTGATTCCGTTGGCTTGTGGGTTATTTGGGATTCCAAATGACGTCGCGATGCAAGTCGTTGCCGTTGGTTTCATCATCGGTGTGATTCAAGACTCCGCTGAAACGGCTTTGAACAGTTCAACTGATGTGGTGTTCACGGCCGCTGTCTGTAAATCTTTGGATAAAGATTCGTGATAAAAAATGCCCCGCTTCAACGCGGGGCATTTTCAAAGGGACTTTTCAAAGAGACTATTACCAAGCTAAGTAAGTTTGCGCTAACTCATTGCTTGGGTGAAATCAGAAGATTTGCTGGGTTGTTCCGTCTTTTCTTGCTCTAGCGTTCTTACCACAAACTCGTCACCATGAATCTCTGGGAAATATTCATCGCGCTTGTACATTTTATTTAATGCCTTGATGATCGAGTGCCTTTTGATTTTCCCTTCTTCTAGTCTTGCTAAAATCGGTTTAGTTAGCCCTTGAAGACCGACAATGGCATCGATACCAATCACATTACCAATTTCATCACGACGTTTCTTGGCTTTCGAAAAGCCTGAGTGGGCGGAAAGAAAAAACCAAATGTAAGCAAGAGCATTACCTTGAGCATCGGTATCAGCCCAAAGCTCGCCGGCATAAAATTGCGCTCTCCCACTGCCCGTTTCGGCTGCTCGCTCAAGCCAATAAGTAGCACGAGTATGATTTTGTTCAACGCCTTGTCCTTCAGCATAATGCCGCCCCAAACGAATCATTCCTTCGATTGAACCATTATTTGCTGCTTTGTAACTCCATTCAGCCGCTAAGGCAGAGTTAGGGGTAGGGTTAGATTCCGCAACGTACCAATCACTCATGTACAACTGAGCATCAATATTCCCTTCTTCGGCAACCTCTTGGATTAAATCAATGCCTTTCTGTAAATCTTGATCAATACCATGACCTTTTAACAAACATAAACCCACTTCAAACTGAGCTTGTTTGTCGCCACCTCTTGCCTCTATCACTTTACCCCAATACTTTCCTTTAAGGTTCATGATGTGATTATCACTAAAGCGATTACACAAACGAACAACGCTGTACATGGCAATTTCATTGTCCGCATTTGCAGCCCGTTCATACCAATGTAAAGCCTCTCTCGGATTCCCTATTTCTGCTTCTTTCGCCAAGAATAGCTGAGTTGGAATGTGACCCGTTTCTGCTTTGTAAACACGCTCTTGGTGATCTTTTGCTTTAGAGGCTTCCATTGCCTTTTTATATGCGGCTTCGCGAGCAACTTTATCTCGTTCTTCAGCGCGCTTTTTGCTGCTGATTGTCATCATACCGACCCCGACTAATATGAGACAGATAACGGAAGCGCCAATGGCAATGGTCATTACATTCATAGGAAACTGCTGGTGGTGAATACAAGCTGTATTGTACCGTTTTTGAGGGGGCATTTTTAGGGGGAATTGTGTTAAAAGGTGTCGTAACAGCCAATTTAACTATGTAGCTCAAAAAAATCAGCCAGTTACTTAACCTATCAAATATCCAACATCAAACAATCGAACGCTGTTTTAACATTTTGCGTAAAAATATTACGTCGATTTACACTCAAACTGACCCATACCAAACGAGAGCATCTTCAAGATTACACCTCACATATGATGTGAAATGGAAATATTCCTTCTCTAAAAAAGAATGCTCAGTAAGGTTGACGTACGGTCATTAAAAATCATACTTAAACCATTACTCAAATTCATGCATATAAACATTTACGTCAAGTCCTGTCCATTCGACATGTCGAAATGCAACATGCTGAAGTCTGAATGACCAAAACCTGAATAAGCAGTACATGAATAAACTTAAGCATATCGTAGCTGTTGTACTGCTCAGATAATTGAACTTGAAGAATAAAAATACAGTTAGCCATGGATAAAAAACGAGCACGCCCATTTCCACTCGGAGCGACACCAGACTCGACAGGTTGCAATTTTGCCGTTCACGCCCCCAGTGAAACGGATATTCGTCTTGCCTTGTTCGATAAAAACAATGAATTTGTCAGCTATACCCTCCAAAGCTTTGGGCATGGTGTTAAAGCCGTTTACCTAGAGGGTATTGAGCCAGGACAAAACTATGGTTTTATCGTGCCATTTGAAGATTCCGAAATATTAATCTCTGATCCTTATGCCAAAGCACTCAGTAAGCCTCTTCACTACGTGCCACCGTATACGCCTGAAAAAAGCTGGGTGTTAGCCAAAAGTGTTGTTACGTCGTCGGAATTTGACTGGCAAGGTATTGAACCGCCAAGACGTGCTCTTGAAGATACGATTTTGTTCGAAACGCATGTCAAAGGCTTAACTAAACTACACCCCGAAATCCCTAGGGCGCAAAGAGGAACTTATCGCGCGTTAGCAAGTAAAGAAATGCTCGCGTTTTACGAAAAACAGGGCATTAATACCATTCAGCTACTTCCTATCGCTGCCTGTATGCACGAGCCACATTTGCTTGAAAAAGGAATGGCAAACTATTGGGGTTATAACCCATTCGTCTTTATGGCTCCAGATCCAAGATACGCAGAGGCAGACGCAGTTAAGGAACTGAAAACAGCCATTAGAGAACTTCATCGCAACGGCATAGAAGTCATTTTGGATGTGGTATACAACCATACTGCCGAAGGTGGTGCTGACGGTCCTGAGTTTAATCTTAAAAAGCTCGATCCTTTACACTACCTCGTTCACGACGACCACTTCTCAAACTATACAGGGTGTGGGAATACCTTAGACCTAACACATCAACCCACCCTCAACTTAGTCATGGACACACTAAGATATTGGGTACAGGAATACCATATTGACGGCTTCCGGTTCGATCTGGCCGCCACACTCGGGAGAAACCGTGAACACTTCAACCATAAAGCGTCCTTTTTTCAAGCCGTAAGACAAGACCCTTCTCTTCGTGAAACCAAGATAATTGCTGAACCTTGGGATATTGGTCCAAATGGGTATCAAGTTGGTGGCTTTCCTGATGGTTGGAATGAATGCAACGACAAGTTCCGTGACATTAGCCGTAGTTTCTGGCGGGGCGACCAAGGCTATCTTAAAGAGTTTGCCACTCGGCTAATGGGCTCCAGAGACATATATTCTGCAAGCCGCTGGCCTGAGAAGCTTACGATCAATTACGTCACCTACCATGACGGCTTCACGCTACAAGATTTGGTGTCTTATAAGCACAAAAATAATCTTAAAAATGGCGAATGTAATCGTGACGGGCATGGAGACAATCGAAGCTCAAACTACGGTGTGGAAGGCGACACAAATAACATGCTCATTAAAGCTATGAGAGAAAAACAAAAGCGGAATTTCATGGCTAGCTTACTGTTTAGTTTTGGTGTCCCTCATATTCTAACGGCTGATCTTCTGTCGCACACTCAAAATGGTAATAACAATGCCTACTGCCAGGATAATGAGCTTAGTTGGCTAAACTGGGAGCTGTCTGAGCGGCAGAAACACTTCAAAGATTGGCTGGCGTCGCTTGTCGCAGCAAGAAATAAATACATGCTCCCATTTGTACGAGCATTTAGTGGGGATTCTCGAAACGACAACCGAATTACTTGGCTCCGAACCGATAGCGAAGTCATGTCTCATGATGATTGGAACATTGTCAGCGCGATCGCACTTCACATGGGAATAGGTGAAGATGGTCGTGAGCTTTTGTACCTAATTAATCAATCAAGCGTCCCTGCAAGGTACAAATTGCCGGCATCTAAGGATCAGCACTGGCAAATCATATGTGATACCTCTTTGAACCATAAGCTTGATGAAGAGGTGCATGGTGAGCAGTTAGTCACGCCTATGACACTCATGATTCTACACAATTAACGCTATACCCAAGTCATTCTTGCGGAAAATATCACCGTATTTCCACTTGGGTACGCCCAATTCATTTATTTTATAAATTAGCTCACTTCATTTACAGAACAAATAACCGTTCTCGCCATATACATCCAGTCGATATGCATTGATACGCGCCTAATTTAGGTCTAAGATAACGAATACAAAAATGGGATCTACTTCCAAATTTTAATAAAAAACAACGTCTATGGCTTTACCAAAAATATTAATAAAATTCATTCGTCCATTTATTGTCTTACTGATAATTGGAATGTTATATATGGCATATCAAGAACTTAAGGAGACAGAAACCCAAGCATATCAACAATCACAGGCAAATATTCGAACTGCAAGTTCGCTAATACATGCTCATTTAGAATCAACGGTGAGCAAGTTCTACATATTAGAGCAGACATGGCTTGAAAAAGGCTTTGGATCTTATCAGGAAATGGTTCAACAGATCTTGCTAGAGACCCCTATCTACTCCGATATTATTCTTCATTCTGAATCAAAAGATAACTACCGTTCTTATCGTGGAACTTCTTTAACAAAAAGCTCAGTTAAAAACTTAAGTTGGAAAAGGCTGCATAGCTACGGTGACAAATTTTACGTTTCTTCTATCTATGAAAAAGAGCCTAGTCACTGGGTTTTTGCGGTCAAACACTCCAACCCTAAACTGCTTTTTAATATGTGGATTGAATTCGACCTCTTTTACACGACACAGCATTTTAAAGATCTCAAAACCTTAGAAAGCGGCTACGTCTTTGTTGTCGATGCCACCGAAAAGCGGTTGGTATTTCACCCAGATCCACAACGTGTTGGAACCCGCTCAATCAGCTACAGCGCGGGAATTGAAGAGCAAGTAGACAATGGCGTTCGGTTTGGAACCATTGAATACTATTATAAGGATGACAATAAAATTTCAGTATTTGATGCTGACAACGATTTAGGGTGGGTATTTGTTTCTGGTACCGGGCAAGCAGACATTCTCGCCAGTTCTTATCAAATTAGCCTTACAGCAATCATGTTTTGTTCTTTATTGTTTTTAACGGTGGCGGTGAACTACATTACATTGCAGTTAAACCAAGAGCTCGAAAAATTAAATAGAGCGCCGGATCTTTTGACGTTCAAAAACCAACTCAAAACCATATTTCGTCGGTTCTTTAGCCACAACGGACTTCAGCTTTGCCTATATGACCAGCAGCAACACACCTTTTCCACGATCGATTATCACGGGAATTTAAACGCGATATTGCAGAACAAGCATTTAGCGGACAGGTTAACCCACCAAAAAAACCTGAGCTACACATTAGGAAAGCATGGCGATGAACTGGCTCAAACGTTAAAAATACATTCGCGCCATTACACTATCCCACTCATAGTTCGAGAAAAATTACTCGGTGTTGTCTACCTTTCTTGCGCTATTCCTACTTATCGCACCCTAATACTTCTTGTTAGAGATTTCGCTCAAGTTTCTTTATCTAACTTATTTCTTAATCATCAGCTCAAAAACAAAGACGGCATGACTCAGCTAGACAATAAGCAGTACTTTTATTCTCGCCTGAACCAACCCGTCGAGCATTCCAATCGCTACCTAGCGTTTATCGACATTGATGACTTTAAGGCTATCAATGATAGGAATGGACATCTATGCGGCGATCAGATCATCACTGAAGTGGCAAAAACAATGAGCTCACTGTTCCCTGCTCCAACGGTTATCAGCGTTGCTCGATTCGGAGGTGAAGAGTTTTGTATATTGTTTGATGCAACTACCGCACAAGAGGCATTTGAACGAATAGAACACCTGAGAGATGAAATAGAAAATATTGATTTTATGTATGAAGATAAGGAATTGAACGTAACGGTCAGTATTGGGCTAACTAAAACAGAGCAAGATCAACACTCATCGTTAGAAAGAGCTGATCTTGCATTGTGCCGAGCAAAAAATGCTGGGAAAAACCAAGTAGTGATGAAAGCCGCTTAGCGTTAAAGCGTGGCAACTCGTGGAGAAAGGAAAATTTCTCCTAGCATACACCGCACACTACCACCACCAATTGTCTCGATGGTTCCCACATCAAATGGAAGCAGTTTGCCATGTTGAGCAAGCTGCTTTCTTTGAGTCTCGCTAAATGCATTGAATGCAGACTGTGACATGGCAATTATCTTATCACCATTAACCGACTGCAATTCCAAGATATTGCCGCAGAACTTGTTCATTTGTTCAATGCTTATACTGATTACTTGGCGGTCTTTTGCTAGCGATTTCAGTACGAAGCGTCTCTCGTACTCTGGAATAACCTCATCACAAATAACACAAAATGATTCACCCACCGCCATCATCACGTTGGTGTGATAAATTGGGTGACCTGTTTCAGGTAGTGCTGTTTGAAAACTGATCACTCGGTCGTAACCAATTTGCTTGGCGTAATCTTCGAGAACTTCTCGGTCACAACGCTGAGATAAAGCAGCATAAAGAGTTCGGTTAACATGATCTTTGACCATCACTCCCGTACTTTCCAAATACGCTTCTTTATTTGTATAACTTAAAAGGCTGTCGTTTGTAGAACGAACGTTTCTACCCGCTTTTTCAAGCGCCTGTACAAGTGCTTCTGTTCTAACTTCGTGTCTTCGGTTTTCACACGCCATAGGAAAAGTAAAAAATTCGCCATTTCGAGTCGTACTGAACCAGTTATTAGGAAAAACGGCATCAGGTGTTTCAATCATCGATTCAGGGTAATCAAATTCGACGACTTGAATACCATTCTGGCGTAATGTTTTTGCCATCAATTTGAATTCTGACATCGCTTTTTCACGAATAACTTCTGTTGATTCGTCTACTGCGTGTTGAAATTCATTATCCGCTGCTGTTTGCGCATTAAACGCAAATTCTTTCGGTGGGACCATAACAACACAGTTTGCATTCTGGACACCTTGCTCACTGTACAACAGAGAGTCGACATTTTGATTAGGAGAATTAAACATATTTTCCCTGACAACTTTGATTGGAACACCTTTGAATTGTAAACACAATGTTAACCGTTATTTCACTGTAATGACCTCATTTTGAGAAATTGGAAGCCAGCAATTAACTGCAATAATCCAGATATACCGCAAATATCACTGAACACTTATCGGGATCACATATTAAGCTAACAAGATTAACATCGTCGACATATTCATCCGATAATCTATAAATAGTCGAATAGTTTCACTTCATTTTAATACTTAGTTAAAACAAAACATTAAGCTGTTCACCTACAAAATACGATGTCCAAGTAACGATATTGATTAATAACAAATTAATTTCATCATCACTAAAATATCAATGCATTAAGTTGATTACATTTCACTAATGTTGGTGTAGAGTAAACGGCTCGGATATTCTCTTGTGTACAGAGAACATCTGTTTTTTCCTTAACTACTTCAAGCCTTTACCTTGAGAACTCTTTAGTAGTTAAGGTTCGAATAGAAGAGCTCCTCTCCTCTTTGAATCGATCACCTTAAAATTAAACAAATTAATCAGTTGCGCTAATAAGCCCACTGCCCAATGTTGGCAGCGGGACGTATTCTATTAGGAAGGATATATGTTCAAACTGTTCGAAAGCTTTACGAAGGCTTTTCCCAAGGATGAGCCCGAACAACCACCAAAAGGCATTTTCGCTTTTTGTCGTCATTATACGAGAGGGTACGAAATCCCACTGGTCATCATGGCCATTTTCGCCACCTTAGTTGCCGTTATTGAAGTCTCTCTATTCGGCTTTATGGGGCAACTTGTCGATCTACTCAGTCAAAGTAACCCAGAGACCTTTTGGCAGGAAAACAAAGACACCCTACTTTGGTTTGGCTTTTTGCTGCTCGTTGCTATGCCTATTCTTGTTTTGGTGTATTCATTACTTATTCACCAAACTATGTTGGGCAACTACCCAATGTCCATTCGTTGGCTAGCCCACCGATATCTGCTGAAACAAAGCCTCTCTTTCTATCAGGACGATTTTGCAGGTCGCGTAGCAACGAAGGTGATGCAAACATCGCTCGCCGTAAGAGAAACCGTAATGAAAACGTGCGATGTTTTTGTTTACGTTTTGGTTTACTTCACATCGATAGTGGTCATTCTTGCACAAGCTGACTGGCGGTTAATGATCCCAATGCTAGCTTGGTTAACGGCATACGTGAGTATTCAAGTTTACTTTGTCCCGCGCTTAAAGAAAGTCGCTGCAGAACAAGCTGATGCGCGTTCTACAATGACAGGTAGAATTGTTGACAGCTATACAAACATCGCCACGGTGAAGCTGTTTTCACACAGTAAGCGGGAAACCGAGTATGCCGAGGAAGGTATGAAAGGGTTCCTAGACACCGTGCACCGCCAAATGCGCTTGGTAACGGGCTTCGATGTGTGTGTTGAGATCTCTAACTACATCATGGTATTTGCTGTAGCCAGCATGTCTATATTCCTTTGGATGGATAATGCCATCAGTGTTGGTGCGATAGCCATTGCTATAGCACTGGCGTTGCGCATCAATGGCATGTCGATGTGGATCATGTGGGAAGTGACGGCGTTGTTTGAAAACATGGGTACGGTAGTCGATGGTGCTAATACGCTATCAAAACCAATAGCCATTGAAGATAAAAAAGACGCTAAAGATCTCAGTGTAGAACATGGTGGCATCAGCTTTGATAATGTCAGTTTCCACTACGGTGAAAACAAAGGTGTCATCGACAACCTTAACCTCGACATAAAACCTGGCGAGAAAGTCGGATTAGTCGGACGCTCTGGCGCAGGTAAATCCACATTGGTTAACCTCCTACTTCGCTTCCACGATGTTGAAGGTGGCAGTATCAAGATCGATGGCCAGAACATATCTGAGGTCACTCAAGATTCACTTCGAGCTAAAATTGGCATGGTCACGCAAGACACTTCGCTTCTACACCGCTCGATTCGGGACAACATTTTATATGGCAACCCCGACGCATCTGAAGAAGACATGATCAATGCAACGAGACAAGCTCAAGCTCATGAGTTCATCGATACGTTAACCGACCCATTTGGTAATGTTGGTTATGATGCTCAAGTCGGCGAAAGAGGTGTGAAACTGTCCGGCGGGCAAAGACAGCGCATTGCTATATCACGTGTACTACTAAAAGATGCGCCTCTGCTTATTATGGACGAAGCAACGTCGGCACTCGATTCTGAGGTTGAAGCGGCAATTCAGCATAGCTTGAATGAGCTTATGGAAGGGAAAACGGTTATTGCCATTGCACACCGTCTCTCAACCATTGCGGCCATGGATCGCTTAATTGTTTTGGACAAAGGTAATATCGTTGAACAAGGTACTCACCAAGAGCTTGTTCGGTCTGATGGTATTTATGCACAACTTTGGGCACACCAAACTGGTGGTTTCATTGCAGAAGATTGTGAATTAGAAGCCAGAGAAGAAACAAGCCAAGTGTAAGCTCACGCTAGTATCATCTATAAAGGCGGCAAAAATGCCGCCTTTCTTATTTCCCCTTCGCACTTACACTTACTTACTAATCTACCACTCAATAATGTGACATTCATCGTAAAATGTTCGCCTCTTAAACGATGCCTTCACAAAAAATATGACTAAGTTCTACCTTCCATTTTTGCTCCTTGCAATGCCGTTTCAAACGAATGCTTACGAAAAAATTAATGATCTGATGCTGAATGTTAAGATCGGAAAAGCGAACCTGTCCGCCGTGAACAGCGTTGAAAATTTGGAAGGAACAATACTCGGTCTTGGTATTACATTCCAAACCAATGAATATACGGGTAGTGCGCATACTCTCATTGGATTTGAAATGGGAATGGAACAATTTTCCGAAAGTGGAGAAGCCGTCGATTTTGCAGGAAGTAAGATGCAAAGTGATGTGGTGTTGAATACTTTTTCACTTTCTCCAGTATTCACTTATATCCCAATGCAAAACATACAGCTTTACGGTAAAGCCGGGCTTGGGTTTGCCTTTGGGACCATTCAAGGAAGTAACCCGCTTCATTCAGGGTCAATCGACATGTACAGCCATGGTGCATCTTTGGGGTTTGGAGTTGGAGTTAGATACCAAATCAAGAGAATCTTGCTGGGAATTGAGTACACCAAACAAGACTTTACATCCACGTTTTTCAGTGCGCAGACGCAATTTAATGGCAAAGGACGTATCAACAGCTTGATGCTTTCCGCTTCCTATCAATTCTGAAAACAAGCATTCTATTGATTAACTCAGCACAACTACATTCAATCTTCAAACTCAAACAATTGAGCCTTAAAATAAACTTGTTTCACGTATAAGAATGGGTTGCGAAAGTTATATGTAACATCGAAAAATATATTAATCAAATAAATTCAATGACATATTATTAATCATAAAGTAATTGGAAATATGAATTACATAATGAAACATTGACCACCTAGATGTCATATAAGCTACTGGGTAAATTGCATGCACAACGCATAACCTCTAGCTTAACAACACAGAGCAAACGCCTTTAGAAGGCATGCAGTCTGTATTGTTGGTTAGAGTACTCAAAAACAATAAACAACTTTGAGCGACATCGAAGGAATAAAAACAGCATATGAATCAAGACTTTTTAAACCTAACCCGCACCCAAACAGACTTCATACAGCGCCACAACTCACCCTTAATTACGTTATCGATTCAAGTTCATTGCATTGGTAACACAAAAGAAGTGTATACAGTGGCAGACAAACGGAACGCTGTAGGGAAAATAACACTTATAGAGACATACAAACAGATGGATGGTGAGTGGATGTTTAGCACTTCTATCGAAACGTACACGGAGTCCGGTGAGTTCTTAAATTAAGGCATACCTGAGAAAAGCAAGGTGAAGGAGTACGCTCTTTTAATCACGAAAATTCTATAAAGATAAAGCTGGGTATTGATTATTGGTATCTAAAGGGAAGTATAAGAGATTTAAGCAGTACGAAAGGGTGGAGCGTGCAGCGGGAATCGAACCCGCATCATCAGCTTGGAAGGCTGAGGTAATAGCCATTATACGATGCACGCATCATCGTGGAACGAGTTCTATATTGCCACAAGCATTGAGAATTGGAACCCCTAAAGGTCACTTTTTTCTTAGAAACTCAACTGGTTGCTTGATTTTAAATCAACATGAACAAGCATTAATCGAATATTTGAATTCTCGTGTCGTATTTTACCTTGTTCATGGAGATCAAAGTTCGAAAGTTCTTCACGTTTGGATTGGAATACAGCAACTCATCGCAAAGTGATTCATAGCTCTCCATTGTGGGAGAATCAACAATTAATACAAAATCGACCTCGCCCGTCACCTTATAGCACTCTTTTACTGCCATCGACTTGTTTACTTTATCGATGAACGCGCGGTTCAACTCCAGTCGGTCTCGCTCCATGATGACTTCCACAACCATATGAATCATAGGACCAAGCTTCTGATGGTTGATCAAAGCCACTTCCTTGCTGATCACTCCTTCTTCTTTAAGCCGTTTCACTCTTTTAAAACAAGCGGGAGCTGAGAGCCCAACAGACTCCGACAGTTCGACATTAGTGACCGAGCTGTCTTCCTGTAAACGCCTTAAAATGGCTTTGTCTAACTTATCTAAAAACATACTTACCTTACTAAATTTTCACTTCGATAACCGCTTATGGTGAGCCTTGGCTTCTAAAGATATGCGGCTCACTATCGCTTAAATTACGAAACAGGGTCTGCTCGCCCCCAAACAATCTAGCACTTAAGTTTACTCAAGGAATGGCGTTTCACTTTTTAACTTTCGTTATGGAATTCACGTCCAATTTAGCCCAAAAGTCTCGTATGTTGGTGCAGTTTATGCTTCAAAAATTACGCCCCCTCAACACTTTGATTGTGCAGTCATTTTAACTTCTTGAAACATTATTAATGAAATAAGATAGAAAAAGAAATTTATGAAAACATTTCCCTCTTAAAACTAAAATTATTTTCCGCCTCTTGGAATAAAATAGAGACAGCCAAATAACTTACGATAATGAATGAGGAGTGCCTATGAAAGCCATTTGGAAAGGAGGCGTTAACCTAATAAAAGACATAAACCATGTTTATTGGACGCTACTAAAAATAATGGTACCTACTCTCA